>NZ_JBFAIM010000020.1:0-202836 GCF_040654715.1 Nonomuraea sp. NPDC050643
GCCTTCAGCCACGGCATCCACCAGTGCCTGGGCCAGCAACTCGCCCGCGTCGAACTGCGCGTCGCACTCCCCGCGCTGCTCAACCGCTTCCCCACCCTGCGCCTGGCCGTCCCCGCCGACGAGGTCGCCCTGCGCCCGGAGACCGCCGACATCTACGGGGTCAAGAGCCTCCCGGTCACCTGGGACACCTGATCGCCCCAACCCGGAGAGCATCCGCGGCACGGCGGCCGGGGGTTCGGGATGGCGGCGCGCGCCTGCCGTGGCCCGGAACCCCACTGCCCCTTTCCCTCGTACGCGGGCCGCCCTCCGGGTAGGGGTCGGGTAGCGGCATGGAACGTTCCCTCGCCGATCACCCGGATTTCGGCAAGGAAGCGTGCGCCGGGACAGCGAAAGGAGATTAAATGGTTTCCAGGTAGGAAATAGGTACTAGGAGGTGATGTCCATGAAGCAGGTCATGGCGACGATCATCAAGCCGCTGCCCGATCATCTGTTCAGGGTGCACGGCAACAGCGCCGAGATGCGCTGGGAAGCCATGTCCGGGGTCGGCTACCACACCCCCACCGACCGGTTCTTCGTACGGAACCACACCGTCACCCCGCTCATCGACGTCACCACCTGGCGGCTGCGGATCCACGGCGCCGGAGTGCGATGTCCGCGCGACTTCGGCTACGAGGAGTTGCGCGCCATGCCGTCGCGGACGTTCGACGTGGCGATCGAGTGCGCGGGCAACGGCCGCCGCTTCTACCGGACTCAGCAGCACGACGGCGCGCCCGGCACGCAGTGGGGGCTCGGCGCGATCGGCGTGGCCCGGTGGCGAGGGGTGCCGCTGAAATACCTGCTCAAGCAGGTCGGTGTGTCGCCCTCGGCCGTGGACGTGCTGCCCACCGGACTCGACGAGCCGTTCGAGGACTACGGCCACGTACGCCGGCCGCTGCCCCTCGACAAGGCCATGGACGACGTCCTCGTCGCCTACGAAATGAACGGCGAACCGCTTCCGCCCGATCATGGATTCCCGGTGCGACTGGTGGTGCCGGGGTGGGTGGGAATTGCCTCGATCAAATGGCTCGGCGACATAGAAATTTCAACGAAGAAGCTCCTCACCCCCTGGAACAGGGTCTTTTACCCGGACGTCACGACGCAACCGGTGAAGAGCGCTTTCGAGCTCGCCTGGAATGCGCGCCTCCCCGTCACGGGCCCGCACATCCTGCGGGGGCGCTCCTGGTCGGGGCGGGGACGGATCGTCCGGGTCGAGGTCAGCTTCGACGGCGGACTGAGCTGGCGTCAGGCAGAACATCACGGACAGCACCTGGTCAGCGCGTGGCTGCCCTGGCACATAGCATGGGCGCCCCGCCATACGGGAGCCCGCGTCCTCATGGCACGCGCCACCGACGAGACCGGCGTCACCCAGCCCCTGACCACGCCCCGAAACCCCTTCGGATATCATTTCGACGCGGTCGTGCAACACCCCATTCACGTTGTCAATGGATAGGATAATGTCACCGATCCCGGCTGGGCCGGCCATTCCCTAAACGCCGGTACGGTCGGCCGGAATTCATCTGAAAGACTCGCGCAGAAACCTTCCGGAAATCCCCCCGTGTGATGCTGCCCAGACCACGGGAAAAAGGAGAGCCGATGCGCCAGCTGACCGCACTCGACGCCCAGTTCCTCAATGTCGAGACGGCGACCACCGCCGCGCACGTCGCCGGGCTGGCGCTCCTCGACTCGGCGGAGGGTTCGGTCAACAGGGACGCGCTGGCGCAGCTCCTGCTGGAGCGCGTCCATCTGTCGCCCGCGCTCAGCCTGCGGCTGGCGCAGGTGCCGCTCGGCCTGGACCACCCCTACTGGGCGGCCGATCCCGATTTCGACATCGACAACCACCTGTTCGAGATGACCTTGCCCGCGCCGGGCGACGACTGGCAGCTCGCCGAGGCGGTAGCGGAACTGCACGCCCGCCGGCTCGACCGTGCGCACCCGCTGTGGGAGATGCACCTGATCCACGGGCTGCCCGACGGCCTGGTGGCGGTCTACACCAAGGTGCACCACGCCGCCATCGACGGCATCTCGGGTGCGGAGACCCTCGCCACCCTGCTCGACCTCACCCCGGACGGCCATCTCGAGCGCAGAAGACTCCACGGCGCCCGCACGACCGCCAGGGCCGATCAGGCGGCGGAACCGTGCATCCTCGCCCAGGGCGATGAGCGGCCTTCGAGCGGAGGCGCCGAAGAGATCGGTCATGGGCCCGGCGGTGCCGCCGCTCCCGTTCCGAGGCGGGCCGGCGATGACGCTCCGGGCCTGTTCGGGATGCTGACCGGCGCCGCCGTACGCACGGCGACCCATCCCGTGCGCGCCGCGCACTCGGTCGTCAAGGCGGCGGGAGACCTCGACGCCATCCCGCTGGTCGCGAGCCTGCCCGGGGCGAAGCTGATCGCCAGGGCGGCCCGCGTGGTCACCCGCGACCAGCACCGGCGAACCGAGCTGCCCAGCCTGGCCGTCCCCCGCACCCCGTTCAACGGGCCCATCAGCGCCCGCCGTCACCTGTCGTTCGGCTCGCTGTCCCTCAAGGACGTCAAGAACGTCGCCAAGGCCAACGGCATGAGCGTCAACGACGTCGTCATGACCCTCTGCACGTCCGCCCTGCGCTCGTGGTTGCGGGAGCGGGACGCGCTGCCCGAGGAGCCGCTGATCGTGGCCGTTCCGGTCGCGGTCCGTACGGCGAAGGCCAAGGACCTGGTCGGGAACCAGATCTCCGCCATGGTCACCCCCATGCCCACGAACGTGCCCGACCCCAAGGAGCGCCTGCGGGCCGTCGCGAACGCCATGAGCCGGGCCAAACGGCGCTTCGCGCTGGCCCCCGCCACCTGGCTGAGCGAGTTGTGCTCGCTGCTGCCCGCCCCGGTCACGAGCCTGGCCACGCCGGCGATCTTCCGGCTGGCGGGGGTGGCGTTCCCGCCGATCAACCTGATCATCAGCAATGTGCCGGGGCCGCAGTTCCCGTTGTACCTGTGCGGTGGCAGGGTGTTGTCGTATTACCCGCTGTCGGTCCTGACGGACATGAGCGGCGGCGTCAACATCACCTGCTTCTCCTACGACGGCATGCTCGACTTCGGCATCGTGGCCTGCCCTGACCGGATGGACGACGTGTGGGGGCTGCTGCGCCACCTGCGTACGGCGCTCGATGAGCTGCTAGACGAGCGAGTGGGCGATGAGTTCCGCGACCGCGTCGGGGTCGATCTGGTGACCGGTTAACTGGCAGAGGTTCTCCTGGTAGAGCAGGACGGCGGCGAACGTGGCCGCCGCCACCTCCAGCCTGGCCGCGTCGCCGCGCGCCCCGGGCAGGGCCAGCTCGAGTGCGAACCTGGCGCGGCTGATCAGCTCACCGTTGAGGCGGCCCAGGCGCTCCTTGACCGAGCCGTGCGTGTCGGCCTCGCGGAACAGGATGCGCCGCATCGCCGGTGAGGCCCGCAGTGGCAACCCGCGGGCGAGGCGGGACAGCGTTCCGGCGGGGTCGCCGGGCACCGCGTCGATCTCGTGCCCCTCCTCGACCAGCGTGCGCTCGTCGACGAGGGCGACCAGGACGTCGATCTTTCGGGGAAAGTAGTGAAAGATCAGCCCCTTGGGGACTTCGGCCAGTCTGGCGATGACCGCGGTCGGGGTGGCCTCATAGCCGCCGCCCGCGAACAACTCCTCCGCCGCATCCAGGATGCGCGTGCGCGCGTCACCGATCACCACAGCTCGCACCCTAGCGCCACCAGCGACTTCCTCACCATGACGAGACGGCGAGAGCCCCGTGCCGAAAAGGGGCCGGACAACAAACCGGGCGAGTCGACCATGTAGCATATGAGACGAAAATGTCGCAAACGATACGAGGGTGTGCAGACGAATGACCAGCCGCGAGCAGATCATGAAGGCGGCGATCCAGCACCTCAACGAGAACCCGATCGCCTCCATGGCCCAGTTGGCCGAAGCCGTCGGCATCAGCCGGGCGACCCTTCACCGCCAGTTCAGCAACCGTGACGAGCTCATGCTCGCCCTGGGCCACCGCGCCCACGACAAGTGGGAGCAGGTCCAAAGCAGCACGGGCATGGTCGAGGCGACCGGCTCCGCGGACCCGGCGGTGATCGAGCGGACGTTGCGGGCGCTGATGACCGGCCTGATCGAGGTGGCCGACGAGTACGGGTTCGGCCTGACCGACTACGCCATGGCCGTACACCCTGAGCTGCAGCGTCGCGTCGACGAACTGGAGGAGCGGGAGATCGCGTTCTACGCCGCCGCCCAGCGTGCCGGACTGCTGCGGTCCGACATGCCCGCCCGCTGGGTGAGCAACGTCGTGTACGGCCTGCTCGTGAGCGTGCGCGAGAGCCTGCGGCGTGGGGACGTCGCGCGCCGCGACGTGTCACGGCTGTTCCTGGTCACCTTCCTGAACGGCACCGCCGAACCCCGGGAGAGATCATGACGATCACCGATGCGACGGCCGTCCCGGCGCGGCGGCGCTGGGCGGGGCTGGCCGTGCTGTCGGCCAGCGTGCTGCTCGTGGTCATGGACATGACCGTGCTGAACGTCGCCCTGCCCGCCATCTCCGAGGACCTGCGGCCCGACTCGATCGAGTTGCTGTGGATGGTGGACGCGTACGCCCTGGTGCTGTCCGGGCTGCTGGTCACCGTGAGCGCGCTCGGCGACCGGTGGGGGCGCAAGCGCATGCTGCTGACCGGGTTCGGGGTGTTCGGGGCGGCCTCGCTGGCGGTGCTGGCGGCCGACAGCCCGCTGGAGGTCATCGCCGTGCGGGCGCTGCTCGGAGTGGGCGGGGCGATGATCATGCCGTCCACGCTGTCCATGATCCGGAACCTGTTCACCGACCCCGGCGAGCGCGCCAAGGCGCTGGGCGTGTGGGCGGCGATGGCCGCCGTCGGGGCCGCGCTGGGGCCGATCGTGGCCGGGTTCCTGCTGGAGCACTTCAGCTGGCACTCGGCGTTCCTGGTCAACGTGCCCGTCATGGTGGTCGCGATCGCCGCCGGGCTGTTCCTGCTGCCGGAGTCCAGGAACCCCGACCCCGGCCGATGGGACGTGCTCGCCACGGTGCTGTCGATGGCGGGCATGGTGGCCCTGCTGTACGCGGTCAAGAACTTCGGCAAATACGGCCTGGCCGACCCCGGCGCCCTGGTGGCGGCCGTGGTGGCGGTGGTGGCGCTGGGCTGGTTCGTGGCGCGCTGCCTGAGCAGGCCGGATCCGCTGCTGGAGATCAGGCTGTTCCGCAGCGCCCCCTTCTCGGCGGGCGTGGTGACGGCGCTGACCACGTCGATCGCGATGGCGGCGGTGTTGCTGCTGCTCGCCCAGTGGATGCAGCTCGTCCAGGGCTACCCGCCGCTCGAGACGGGCCTGCGCCTGCTGCCCGCCGCTGCGGCCGCCATCATCGCCTCTCCCCTGGCCCCGGTCCTGGCGGCGCGCATCGGCGCCCGTACGGTGCTCGCGGGCGGGCTGGCGCTGACCGGCCTGGGGTTCCTGCTGGTGTACCTGGCGCCGGCCCCGCTCGGCTACGGCCCGGTCGCGGGCGCGCTGGTGCTGATCGGCGCGGGCAACGGCTCGCTGGCGATCGCCTCCGCCGCCATCATGTCGGGTACGCCCGCCGCGAAGTCCGGCAGCGCGGCGGCCATCGAGGAGACCAGCTACGAGATCGGCGGCGCGCTCGGCGTGGCCGTCCTGGGCAGCGTCGCGGCGGCCGTCTACCGGGGAGAGCTGGCGTACGCGGGCCCGGCGGCCGGCGTCGTACGGGAATCGCTGGGCGGGGCGCTCGGCGTGGCCAAGGAGCTCGGCCCGGCGGCCGGGCACCTGGCCGCGCAGGCCAGGCGGGCGTTCACCGAGTCGCTGATCCTGACCAGCGGAGCGGGGGTCGCGCTGATGCTGGCCGGCACGCTGATCGTCTGGTTCCTCACCCCACGCGTACTCGACGTCACGGCACAGCACCACTGAGCCGGGGGTCAGCCCTCGGGGCCGGCCACCTGTTCGGCCACGCGGCCGATCCGGGCCAGGCGGGCCAGGGCGGGGCGGGAGAGCACCTCGCCGATGTCGTGCAGGGCGACGATCAGCTCCTCCACCCCGTCCAGCGGCATGTCCCGCTCCCTGTGCAGCAGGATCTGCCGGTACTCCTCCCGCGACACCACCCGCCCCGGCAGCTCGATCGGCTCGTCCTCGGCCCGGAACAAGGCGGGCACGGAGGTGTCGAGGGCCAGGGCGAGGGCGGTCAGCTCGGCGGCGGTGAACGAGCGCTGGCCGCGTTCGGCCTGGTGGACGGCCTGGCGGCTCCAGGGCCGGTCGAGATAGCCGCCCAGCGCCTCGCCCAGCTCGGTCAGCGACAGCCGGCGCTCCGCCCGCAGGCGCGCGATCTGCAACCCGATGGCCTCTTCGACCCTCATCCGTCATCCCCCACCCTGTCATTCCCCACAGTGACGCCGACAGCCACCCATTGACAACTCTCCGCGGCCGACGCTAAGGTAAATGTACAGATTTCCCCGTCAACGTGGCCAATGACACGTGGCCGATGGTGAGGCGCGAGATGCAGGACATCGTCCTTGAGGTGCTCGGACCGGCCGGTGACTGTGCGGTGATCCGGATCGGCGGAGAGGTCGACGTGTTCACCGCCCCCAAGCTCCGCGAGCAGATCGTGGACCTCGCGGCCAAGGGCGTGGTGCACGTCGTCGCCGACCTGAGCGGCGTGGAGTTCCTCGACTCGACCGGCCTGGGCGTGCTCGTCGGGGGCCTGAAGCGGCTCCGCACGCACGACGGCTCGCTCGCGCTGGTCATGAACACCGACCGCATCTCACGAATCTTCCGGATCACCGGGCTCACGGCCGTCTTCCCCTCCCACCCCTCGGTGCGGGAGGCGATCGCGGCGGATCCGCACTGGGTGCGGGAGACCGAGCGCGCGGCCGGAAGCGTCGAGGAGTGGTGCGGGCAGCACGACCTGGCCTGATCCTGGTCTGATCCCGGTCTAGTCCCGGTCTAGTCCCGGGAGGCCTCGTCCAGGAGGGTCAGCTCTTCGGCGCTGAGCGTCAGCGCCGAAGCCTCCAGCAGCGGGCGCAACTGCTCGACGTCGCGGGCGCTGGCGATCGGCGCCGTGACCGTCGGCTGGGCGGCGAGCCAGGCCAGCGCCACCGAGGCCGGCGCGACCTGGTGCCCGTCCGCGATCCTCGACAGCGCCTTCAGCGTCCTGGGGCCGCGCTCGGTCTCCAGGTACCGGGCCGCCATCCCGGCCCGCGGGCTGTCCACGGTGACGCCGGGGGCGTACTTGCCGGTCAGGAAGCCGCGCGCCAGCCCGAAGTACGGCGTGCTCGACAGCCCCTCGGCGGCCACCACGTCGCGCAGCTCGCCCTCGTAGCCGCGCTCGACCAGGTTGTACGGCTGCTGCAGCGCCACATACCTGACCAGCCCCTCCGCATCGGAGATCTTGAGCGCCTCCGCCAGCCGCGCCGCGCCGTGGTTGGACGCGCCGACGTAACGGACCTTGCCCTCCTTGACCAGCGCGTCGAACGCGGACAGCGACTCCACCATCGGCGTGTCGTGGTCGTCCACGTGCGCCCAGTAGAGATCGATGTAGTCGGTACGCAGCCGCCGCAGCGAGTCCTCGACCGCCGTCCTGACCGTCGCGGGAGCCAGCCCCTTCAGCCCCTCCAGCATGCCGACCTTGGTGGCCAGCACGAGTGAGTCACGGTTGCCGCGCTCGGCCAGCCACTCGCCGATGATCGTCTCGGAGGTGGACTCCCCCGTCGCCCAGTACGGGTAGACGTCCGCGGTGTCGATGAAGTTGCCGCCACCCTCGACGTACGCGTCCAGGACCGCGAACGAGGTCTCCTTGTCCGCCGTCCAGCCGAAGACGTTGGTGCCGAGCGATATCGGGAAAACGGACAGAGCCGTGGTGCCTATTGATCTCATCCCGCTATTATCCGCGCATCCAACAAGGAGGCTCGATGCGGCCCCGGTTACGTGGATGCCTGGTCGGCGCGCTGATCGCCGCCGGACTGTTCGTGCTCGGCGTGGTGGCCCTGTGGCCCGACGCCCCCGAGCGGGAGAGACCGAAACCCTCGGCCCCGGCGGTGGAGGAGCGGCGGCTCGACGAACGCAGGATGGAGCTGGCGATCCGGTCGGAGGCGCTCGGCGCCACCACGAAGGTCCGCCTGCTGCTCCCCCGCGGCTGGGAGTCGCGTACCGACTGGCCGGTGTTGCTGCTGCTGCACGGCGGGCTGGACGACCACACCTCCTGGACCGCCAAGACCGACGTCGAGGCGCTCACCCGCGACACCGGCGTGCTGGTCGTGATGCCGGACGGCGGCAGGTGCGGCAGCTACTCCGACTGGTGGAACGGCGGCGAGGGCGGCCCGCCGCGCTGGGAGAGCTACCACCTCAAGGAGTTGCTGCCGCTGCTCGAGTCCCGCTACCGGGCGGGCGGGCGGCGCGCCGTGGCGGGCTACTCGATGGGCGGCCAGGGCGCCATGCTGTACGCCGCCAAGGGCCGTTTCGAGGCGGCGGCCTCGTTCAGCGGCGCCGTGCACATCCTGGCCCCGGGCGTGCCGCAGGCGGTGATGGCCGGGACCACGATCGGCTGCTTCGGCACCGACTGGAAGCGCGTCTGGGGCGACCCGGAGGCGCAGCGCGACGTCTGGCGCGCCCACAACCCCTACGACCAGGCCGACCGGCTCGAAGGCGTGCGGCTGTACGTGGCCGCCGGGGAAGGCGACCTCGTCGAGGACCTGGCGAACAGGGCGGCCAGGGCGTTCATTGGGCGGCTCAAGGAGCTGAACATCCCGGTACGCACCCACTTCTACCGAGGCGGGCACAACCACACGTACTGGCAGCGGGAGCTGCACCGCGCCTATCCGATGCTCATGGCGGCGATCGGAGCGCGGTGAGGCCGCTCAACTGACCCGGTTCACCAGCGAGTCGCACAGGGCGCGCAGGTCCACCGCGCCCGGCAGGCACATGTCCATGAGGTGGACGGCAGCCGAGAGGTGCCGCTCCGCCAGCATCTGAGCGGCCTCCCTGCCTCCGGCCTCCTCGGCGAGGCGGGCAGCGTGCCGTACGGTGGCGTCGTCCGCCGTCCCCGAGACGAGGAGGGCCGACAGCTCGCGGGCGGCCGTCCCCTGAGAGCCCAGGGCGGCGAGGACCGGGTACGTCTTCTTGTCACGGCGAAGGTCGCTGTGCACGGGCTTGCCGGTGATGCCGGGGTCGCCCCAGATACCCAGCATGTCGTCCACGATCTGGAACGCCACGCCGAGGTGACGGCCCATCTCCCACATGCGGTCGGCGAGTTCGGGAGCGCCTCCGGTCGCGACGCCGGCCGCCGCGGCGGCCCCCAGCAGACCGCCGGTCTTGGCCGTGACCATCTCGACGTACTCGGCGGTGGAGACCTGGTCGGGGCCGTCCCAGGGGCGCTGTTCGAAGGCCATGTCGGCGGTCTGCCCCTGGACGAGCTCGACGAGTGCCGTCGACAGGTAGCCCATGGCCTCCGGCCGGTCGGCGAGCTGCCTGACGGCCAGGGCCAGGAGCGCGTCGCCGGTCAGCAGCGCGGGGCCCACGCCGTACGCCTTCCAGAGAGCCTCGCGGTGCCTGCGCCGTTCGTCATTGTCGATGATGTCGTCGTGTACCAACGAGAACGCGTGCACCAGCTCGACGGCCACCGCCACCGGCAGCGCCGACTCCGCGCCGCCCCCGGCCGCCTCCGCGCTGAGCAGCGCGATCGCGGGCCGCAGGCCCTTGCCGCCCCCGTGATCATGAGACCCGCCGTCGATGTCGGACCAGCCGAGGGTGAACGCCGCCATCTTGGCGCCCCAGGGATGCAGGACGGAGACGGCCTCGCGGAGCGCGGGATCGAACAGCCTCCGGCAGCGGGCGATGACCTCGCCGCCGACAGCCCCGCCGACAGCCCCGCCGGCCTCTCCGCCGGGCCGGACGGGGGCCGGGTGGCCGACATCCATGCGCTCTCCTACGTTAGTACGATCTTGAACTTACACGGAGAGTCGTGTGATACTCCACGGACAGTTTAACTTTTGTCAGGAAATGTCCGTCATGTGAGACGGATGTGATGGAGGTCCGGTGTCGTTCGGCGGCGTGCCGACCCGTCAAGCCCCAACTCTTCCCTTTCTCCGCTCGTTGACGAGACACGTACGCGTCCCCTTACGCGCCTTCGAGGAGGCCAGTGACCGGGCGAACGGCGAGCTGGTCAGGCTCAACATGGGCCCGTTCCGCCCGTACCTGGTCACGCACCCCGACCACGTCCAGCACATCCTGAAGACGAACCAGCCCAACTACATCCGGGCGGGCATGTTCTGGGACCCGCTCGGCCCCCTCCTCGGTCAGGGCATCCTGTCCGACGGCGCAGGCTGGACGGCCAGCAGGAGCATCCTTCAGCCGATGTTCACCGCCCGGTACGTCGACTCGCTGACCCAGCGCATGGCCCAGATCGTCACCGAACTCATCGACACGACCGTGGCGCCCGGCCGCCCCATCGACATCGCCGAGACCATCTCCGCCCTGGTCCACCCCACGATCGTCCGGCTGTTCCTGGGCGCCACGATCTCCGACTCGGACATCGAACGGCTGGCGCCCGCATACGACACCGGCGTGACCTCCCGCTCGATCCGGCTGCTGCTGCCGTTCGTGCCCCAGGGATTCCCCATGCCCGGCGACAGCGCGTTCCGGCAGGCGATCAAGACCATCGACGAGGTCGTCTACCCCCGCATCCGGTACGCGAAGGCGCGCGGCGCGGGGGCGAACGACCTGGTCTCCCTGCTGTGCCAGGCGAGAAGCGGCGAGCCGGACGCGGACCGGCTGATCCGCGACGACATGGTCGCCATCCACGGCGCCGCCACCGAGACCTCCGTCACCGCGCTGACCTGGGTCTGGCCGGTGCTGGCCGAGCGGCCGGAGATCGCCGCGAAGGTGTACGAAGAACTGGAGCGGGTGGTCGGACCCGGCCCTGTCACCATGGCGCACCTGCCCGAGCTGACCTACCTGCGCATGTTCGTGGACGAGCTGATCCGCCTCTACCCGCCGGGCTGGATCCTGCCCCGCACGGTGGTCCAGAGCGACACCGTCGGCGACGTGAGGATCCCGGCCGGCGCCACGGTGGTGCTGAGCCCGTTCCTGACCCAGCGGCTGCCCGCGTTCTGGGAACGTCCGCTGGAGTTCGACCCGGAGCGGTTCGCGCCGGAGAACGGGCGCCGCCGACACCGGTACGCCTACTTCCCGTTCGCGGCGGGACCGCACTCCTGCCTGGGGCCGCGCCTGTTCCTGATGGAGGCGCTGCTGCTGATCGCCGGAATCCTGTGCCGCTACCGGCCGGTGCTGCACGCCGACGGCCCGGTCGTCCCCCGGCTGGCCTCGACGCTGCGCCCGCCCGCCGGGCTGTCCATGACACTCGTCCCCGTGAGACCGACGTGAGCGGCCTCACCACGGCGGCGGACCTCGGCCGGACCTCGGCGCTGGGCGTGGAGTCCGCGCGCGACCTGGCCCGGCACGCCGCCGCGCACCCCGGCCTCTTCCCCGCCAGACCCTTCGACCCCGGCTTCTTCCACTCGCTCGGCCTGGCCGGCGCGTTCGGCTCGCCCTGGGCCACAACGCGGGAGCTGCGGACGGTCAACCGCGCGGCACTGTGGGTCTTCGCCGCAGACCTGCAGATCGACCACGTCGCCACCTCGCGGGACGAGGTCGCCGCGCTGGTCGCCGGCTGCCTGGCCGTGGCCGGCGGGCAGGACCCGGACTGCCCGCTCACCCGCTTCCTGTCCGAACTCCGGGACGATCTCGATGGCGACCCGCGCTGGCGCGACCAACTCCGGCGCATGCTCACCGCGATGGAGCGGGAATGGGCCTGGCGCGAGTCCGGGGCCGTGCCCGGCCTGGACGACTACCTCGCGAACGCGGACAGTTGCGGCTCCTCCTTCGTCAACCTCTCGCACTGGCTGTCCACCGGCGACCCGTGGACACTGGCCCACCTGGACCGGGTACGCGCGGCGGGCGACGAGGTACAGCGTTATCTGCGGCTGCTGAACGACCTGAGCACGTACGACAGAGAAGCCCGTTGGGGCGACGCCAACGCCCTGACGCTGGGCGCCGACCGTACCGAAGTGACCGGGCGCATGGCCCGGCACTCGCGCGCGGCGGCCGAGCTGATCGCCCCGCTGTTCACCACCGCGCCGAGGACGGCGCTCTACCTGGAGCGGCAGATGGGCTTCAACACCGGCTTCTACGGCATCGCCGATTATTGGGGAGAGTTGTGAACGTCACCCGCGAGGCCGGCAGCCTGGTGGCCACGCTGATGTTCAAGCCGTGGGGCCAGGTGTCGGCTTCCGTGTACGAGACGGGACGGCTCGTCACCCTGGCTCCGTGGCTGACCGGGCATCGGGAGCGGGTCGCGTACCTGCTGCGCACCCAGCGCGCGGACGGGTCGTGGGGCGGCCCTGGCGGCTACGGCGTGGTGCCGTCGCTCAGTGCCACGGAGGCCCTGCTCACCGTCGCCTCCGGCGCCTGCCGGGAACTCAAGGCCCTGGAGAGCGTGGCGGAGGCCGCGCGGAGAGGGCTGGCGGCGCTGCACGAGCGGCTGCCCGAGACCACCGACCTGCCCGACATGCCGGCCGTCGACCTGATCGTCCCCGCGCTGGTCGGCCTCATCAACGCGCACGGCGCGAGCACGCCCCTCCCCCTGCCGCCCGGCCTCGACCACAGCCGTCTCGAACGGGTCCGCCGCGCGGTCGAGTCCGGCGCGGAGCTGCCGGAGAAGCTGCTGCACGCCCTGGAGGTGACAGGTCTGGCCGCGGGCGGCGCGCGATCCGTGCGGCCGACGGTGATCGGCACGATCGGCGCCTCGCCGGCCGCGACCGCCGCCTGGCTGGCCAACATCACCTCGCTCGAGGCCGACTTCGCGCGCAACCACCTGGAGGCCGTCGTCAGCCGGTACGGCGGCCCGGTCCCCGTGGGGCTGCCCATCACGGTGTTCGAGCGAGGCTGGGTCCTGACCTGGCTGGCGCGGGCGGGCATCCCCGTCGAGGTGCCTCCGGAGATGGTGGCCGACCTCAGGGCGGCGATCGGACCGACCGGCACGCCCGCGGGTCCCGGGCTGCCCGCGGACGCCGACACCACGTCCGTCGCGTTGCACGCGCTGGCGCTGCACGGGATGGCGCGCGATCCGGAGAGCCTGCTGGCGTTCGACACCGGGGAGCACTTCTGCACCTGGCAGGGCGAGGACGGCTTCTCCATCAGCGTCAACGCGCACGTGCTGGACGCGTTCGGCTCGTACGCGGCCACCGACCCGGCCAGGGCGGGGGCGTACCGGGAGGTGCGGACGCGGCTGGCCGGGTTGCTCGCCGAGCGGCAGCGGCCGGACGGGAACTGGGCGGACCGGTGGCACGCCTCGCCGTACTACGCGACGCTGAGCTGCGTGCTCGCGCTCGGCGAGTACGGCGGCCCCGAGTACGCGAGGACCCTGGCCAGGGCGCGGGAGTGGGTGCTGGGCACGCAACGCGCGGACGGCTCGTGGGGGCGCTGGGACGGCACCCACGAGGAGACGGCGTACGCGGTGAAGACGCTGCTGCTGCCCGAAAGGACGCGAGGGCTCCCGGTCGACGGACGGTACGCACGGGCGGCGGCACGAGGCCAGGAGTACCTGCAGCGTAGAGGTGAAATGTTGGACTATCCGTCGCTATGGCATGACAAGGACCTTTACACTCCTATAGCCATCGTACGAGCTGCGATCCTGGCGGCCCTACACCTGGAAGCCCAGGTAATAGAATACCGGTAAATCCGGACTTAATACCACGTATTAGGATTTACCCGCCTTGAGCAGGCTATGCGGCATTGCTAGGGTAGCCCGGGTGCCGAATCTCAGAAATACCCGCGTGAGTCTTGACATCCGACTTAACGCGACCCTCTGACCTGGACGGTTAAATATGCGTTTGCGCAACTCAAGCGTGCGGGCAAAGGTGACAGCCCTGCTGGTGTCACTGGTCGCACTGTGGGGTTTCGCCGCCTGGGTCACTCTGCGCGAGGGCGTGAACCTGGTCGGAGCCACCACTGTCGACAGCGGCGCGGTGCAGCCCAGCGAGCGCCTCCTCGCGGAGCTCCAGCGCGAGCGGCGCCTCACGCTGGAGTCCCTCGGCAGCTCGGCGCGGCTGCCTGACAAGTCCCTGCGTGACCAGCGGGCCAAGACCGACGCGGCGAACGATGTGCTCGTGGAGTCCGCGACGAGCGCCAGCATCCGGTTCGCGGCCGACGCCGCGCTGGAGCGCCGCATCGACGAGGCGATCCAGACCGCCACCGGGCTCCGCGCGGCCAGGAAGTCGATCGACGGCGGGCGGCTCGACCGTGCCGAGGCGGCCATCGCGTACAACAAGGTCATCGACTCTCTCTACCGGTTGTTCGACTCCGTGGCCTCGCTGGACGACAAGGAGATCGCCAAGGACGCGCGTACGATGCTGGCGATCAGCCAGTCGAGCGAATATCTGGCCCGTGAGGACGCCCTCGTCGCCGGAGTGCTGGCCAAGGGCGGGTTCACGCGGGCCGAGCACACCGAGTTCATGCAGCTTTCCGGGTTCTACCGCATCTCTCTGGACAAGGCGGCGGCCCACCTCGTGCCCGAGGACTCGGCGGCGTACCAGATCTGGGCGAAGAGCCGCGCGGTGGCGCAGTTGCGCGGGCTGGAGCAGCGGCTGGCCCAGCAGCCGGACATCGGCGTCATGCCCGCCGTGACCAGCGCCGAGTGGCGCGCCGCCACCGAGCCCGCCCGTGCCTCGCTGGAGAAGCTCATCGCCGACGGCGGTGACCGGCTGGTCGATCGGGCCATACCCGGCGCCGTGGGCGTGATCATCCGGCTCCTGCTGGCCGGTGGCCTGGGCCTGGTGGCCGTCGTCGCCTCCATCGTCTTGTCGATCACCACGACCCGGCAGTTGCTGGCGCAGCTCAAGAAGCTGCGTGACGCGGCGCACGAGCTGTCGGACGACCGGCTGCCCGGCGTGGTCGAGCGCATCGGCCGCGGCGAGGAGGTGGACCTGGCCAAGGAGGTGCCGGCGCTGGACTTCGGCGACGACGAGATCGGCCAGGTGGGCCAGGCGTTCAACACCGTGCAGCGCACCGCGATCAGCGTCGCCGCCGAGCAGGCCGAGCTGCGCCGCAGCATCCGCGACATCCTGCTCAGCCTGGCGCGCCGGACGCAGGGCCTGGTGCACCGGCAGCTCACCGTGCTGGACGTCATGGAGCGCCGCGAGACCGACCCCGAGGAGCTGAAGGAGCTCTTCCGGCTCGACCACCTCGCCATCCGCATGCGCCGCAACGCCGAGAACCTGATCGTGCTGTCCGGCTCCTCCCCCGCCCGTACGTGGCGGCGCTCCGTCCCCATGGTGGACGTGGTCCGCGGCGCCCTGGCCGAGGTCGAGGACTACACGCGCGTCACGCTCATGCCGATGGGCGAGGTGGTGCTGGTCGGCCGGGCCGTCGGTGACGTCATCCACCTGCTGGCCGAACTGATCGAGAACGCCGTGTCGTTCTCGCCGCCCTACACGAACGTGCAGGTCAGCGGCCAGCTCGTGGCCAACGGGTACGTGATCGAGATCGAGGACCGCGGTCTGGGCATGAAGCCCGAGGACCTGGACACGGCCAACGAGCGCATCGCGGACCCGCCCGAGTTCCGCATCACGGGCACCGCCCGCCTCGGGCTCTACGTGGTCAGCCAGCTCGCCAGGCGCCACGAGATCCAGGTCGTGCTCAAGCCGTCGCCGTACGGTGGCACGACGGTCGTGGTGCTGCTGCCGCAGGAGCTCGTCCAGCTCGACCCGACGCCGGAGCCGCGTGACGGCGACGGCAGGGACCGGCTGCCGCGCAGGCCCACGTCCGTGGCGACGGCGACGCGGCCGTCCACCGCCGAGAACGTGCGCACGCTCAAGCCCGCCCGCCCCACCTCAGTGCCGGCGCCCACCCCGCTGCCGGTGCCGCCCCAGCTTCCCACCCCGCTGCCCACCCCGCTGCCCACCTCGCGGCCCGCGCCGGCCCCTGCCTCCCAACCCGAGCCAGAACCCTCGCCCGCACCAGAACCACGAACCACCGAACCACCGGCCGAACCGGAGCGACCTGTGGCCGAGTTCACACCCTCTGGGCTGCCGCTCCGTGTGCCGCAGGCCAGCCTGGCGCCAGCGCTGCGTGACGACATGCCCACGCAGCCCGACCTCGAGGAGGACGATGAGGAGCGCTCGCCGGAGGAGATCCGCGCGATGATGGGATCTCTTCAGTCAGGCACCCGTCTTGGCCGGTCCCAGGCTGCCAAGATGTTGGACGAGCAATCGGGAGGTGAGGCATGACCCCTACCTCGGGAACCGACCTGAACTGGCTGCTCGATGACCTTGTCGGCCGGGTCAAGGAGGCCGACCACGCCATCGTGCTGTCCTCGGACGGCCTGCTGATGGCCTCGTCCGCCGGGTTGCAGCGGACCGACGGCGAACATCTGTCCGCCGTCGCCTCCGGGCTGCAGAGCCTGGCGAAGGGCGTCTCGGATCACATTTCGGCAGGCCAGGTCCGCCAGACGGTCGTGGAGTGGAAGAACCAGTTCCTCATCGTGACCAACGCCGGCGAGCGGGCGTGCCTGGCCGTGCTGTGCGCCCAGAACGCCGACATCGGGCTGATCGCGTACGAGATGGCGATGATGGTGGCCCGGGTGGGTCAATATCTCACCTCGGGTGCGCGCAACGCCGAGGCCATCGCCAGGAGCGACCGGTGAGAGACGAGCCCACGGACGAGCACTGGGTGGATCCGGAGATCATCCGGCCCTATGTCGTGACCCGTGGCCGTACCCAGCCTGCGCACGGCAGGTTCGACCTGATCTCCATGGCCTTGGCGGTGGGCCCGCCGCCCGGCCCCGACGCCGGGCTGGACCCCGAGCACCTGCGGATCCTCCAGCTCTGCCGCGAGCCCAAGTCCGTCGCGGAGATCGCCGCTTACCTGAACTTACCCGCAGGCACGATCCGGGTGCTGCTCGGCGACCTGTTCGACCGCGAACTCGTCTCTGCCCAGGAACCACAATCCGAGGTGGACATGCATGACATAAAGATGTACAGGGCGGTGCTCGATGGTCTTCGCTCGCTCTGAGCGCCCGCGCCTGCCGACGGCGATCAAGATCCTGGTCGCCGGCGGGTTCGGGGCGGGCAAGACGACGATGGTGGGGGCGGTCTCCGAGACCCGGCCGCTGCGTACCGAGGAGGTGCTGACCGACCGCGGGATCGGCGTCGACGACCTCACCTCCGTGGAGGCCAAACGGACCACCACCGTCGCCATGGACTTCGGCCGCATCACGCTGGGCAACGACTATGTCCTGTACCTGTTCGGCACGCCGGGGCAGGAGCGCTTCTGGTTCGTGTGGGACGAGCTGGCGGAGGGCTCCCTGGGCGCCGTCATCCTGGCCGACACCCGCCGCCTGGCGGACTGCTTCCCGTCGGTGGACTACTTCGAGCGGCGCGGCACCCCGTTCGTGGTGGCGGTGAACTGCTTCGAGGACGCGCCGACGTTCGAGCTGGACGAGGTACGCCTGGCGCTGCAGCTCAGCCCGTCGATCCCGATCATCATGTGCGACGCCCGGAAGCGCGATTCGAGCCGGGAGGTGCTGATCGCCCTGGTCAAGCACTCGGCCCGGCTCCGCGCGGAGCCGGTCGGCAGCTGAGGAGGCCCGGCTCCCACAGGCCCGGCTCCCACGCGCCCGGCGCTGATCCGCGTCAGGCGTCGCCTGGGAGCCGGGCGCGGGCGGTATCGGGGGGACGCCGGGCTCGCGGCGCACGTCGAGCGCCTGCGGGAGCTGAGCGCGGACTTCGCGCGGCTGTGGGCGGAGCATCCGGTCGCGCGGATCCGGTCCCGGGTGTACGTGCTGCACCACCCGGTCGCAGGCGAGCTGACGCTGCACGGAGAGCTCGTCGCGCTGCCCGAGGGGCCGTCGTGCTGCGGGCTCGACCTGTCCGCCGCCGAGCCGGGCCCGTCGTCCGAGCAGGCGCTGCGACGGCTCGGCGGCGGGTGGCCCATGGGTGGCTCGGCGGCGGTGGTGGTTTGTCCCCCTCCTGAGCCGGTTCCCCGTCGGGCCGGGAAGCGGCGGGGGTGGGTCAGGAGCCGTGGGGTGAGGAGAGGCCGGCCTTGATGCCGATCACGCGGCCGTACTCGTCGAATTCGATCAGCGCCTCGAAGCCGGGCCCCGTGAGCCGGGCGTGGTCGCGCTCGAAGCCCACTCCGAGGCCGCGCTTGACGGCGTAGCCGTGCAGGGCGCGGCGGTGGTCGGTCAGGCGCAGGCCGGTGAGCGCCTGCTGGATGACGCGCATGACGCGGGCCGGCTCGGGGGGCGGGAGCTGGAAGCTCGGGTGTTCGACGAGGAACGCCACGCGGGTGCCGCCGCCGGCGTCGCCGTTGTACGAGGTCCAGCTCCCCGTCACCGCCTTGGCCGCCTCGGTGAGGAGGCCGGCGACCAGGTGCGGCTCCGAGGGCGAGCCGGGCAGCGCGCCGAAGGGGACCTCGGCGGAGGCGAGTTCGGGGATGCCGTACTGCTGCCCGAAGTCGCGCAGCCGGGTGGACGTCTCGGTCAGCGGCTGGGGGAAGCCGGACGGGTTCGCCCAGGCCCAGAGCCACGAATCCGGCCCGGGGGCGGCGCTGCCGAGGAGCTGGAAGCGGGTGCAGGTGATCGTGCCGCGGGAGGTGACGAACTCGAAGTGCTGCCGTTGGAGGTCGACGTTCCAGTTGTGGTCGGCGAGGACCTCTTCGAGGTGCAACTGGTGCTCGAGCGAGAGCAGGGCCGCGTCGTCGAGGAGGTTCGCGAAGGTAAGCGGATCTGACACGTCCCGCAGACTACGGGGTGAAACGGACAAAAGTCAGTTAATCGCCTCTGTGAGCATCGTCAGGCCGCCCGCCACGAGACCGACGACGAGGATCAGCGGGCTGCCCTTGAGGGCCTCGACGGCGTGGAAGCGCAGGTCCCGGTACTCCTTCATGCCCTCCGTCCCGGGCAGGACCATGAGGCTCGGGCGCAGGCCGGCGATGACGAGCCAGTCGAGGACGACCAGGTCGTACAGCGACATGGTGGCGAACGCGGTCGCGGCGCAGGCGGCGGCCTGCCAGAAGCCCAGGTCGCCGCCGCCGAGCGAGGCGCGCAGGTCGAGCAGGGCGACGGTGAGGAGGGGGAGGAAGACCGCGCCCCAGAACAGGGCTCCCACCCAGACCGCCACCTTCCGCCCCCGGGCGCTCCTGGGCCGGCCGTAGCGCTCCTGGATGGCGGGCGGGTAGTCGCCGAGCAGGAAGTCCTTGCTGACCGCGAACCCCGCGAGCAGGGCGGCGGTGAACAGCAGGCTCATGACCAGGCCGTAGCCGGCTCCGTGGCTCAGGATCGCGTTCCAGTGCATGACGATGCCCCTTCGGGAGGTGGGTCGGGCGTGCCTGAGATCGGCCGCGCTCCACCTTAAAGTCAACGGTGTGTGAAGTTCAAGGCGCGTGGTTAGGATGAGCCGGACGGAGGCCGACGACGGCGGATCAGATGACGGGCCAGATGACGGACCAGGCGGGTGACACGGCGCTCGTCGTCACCGTGCCGGAGGCCGAGCCGCTGGTGCGGCGGTGGCGGGTGCGGGACATCGGCTTCATGGCGCACGTCACGGTGCTGGTGCCGTTCCTGCGGGTGGACCGGGTCGACGATGGGGTGCGCCGCGAGCTGCGGGAGCTGTTCGGGCGGCACCCGGCCTTCGAGGTGACCTTCCGCGAGGTCGGGCGCTTTCCCGGGGTGGTCTATCTGGCGCCGGAGCCCGCGGAGCCGTTCGTGCGGATGACCGAGGCGGTGGTCGGCCGCTGGCCGGAGGCGCCGCCCTACGGCGGGCGGCACGACGAGATCATCCCCCACCTGACGGTGTCGGACGAGGGCGCGGTGGAGCCGGCGGCCTTGGTGGGCGAGCTGCCGCTGACCGGCCGGGCCGCGGCAGTGACGCTGCTGGTGTGCGACGACCGCGGGCGCTGGGGCGAGGTCACCGCCTTCCCCCTGAGCCCTGCGGGGCCGTGAGCGAAACCCGTCGCGGGCCGGCCTCGAACGCCTGGGGAGCAGGCTAGGAAGCGATGTCGCGGTCGCTCAGGTACGTGTCCAGCGCCGCGGCCCCGCGCAGCATGGCCCGCCCGCGTACCGACAGCCGGCCGTGCCAGTCGCGCAGAGCCGTCTCCAGCGGCGCCAGCCCACCGGCCGCCCGCACCTGCGTGAGCAGCGGGGCGATCTGCTCCAGCAGGTAGCCGCCCCGCCGGAGCTGGTGCGCGAGCAGCACGTCACGCACATCGGCGGCGGCGTAGACGCGGTAACCGGTGCGCCGGTCCCGCCCCGGCCGTACCAGCCCGGCCCGCTCCCACTTGCGCAGTGTCGCGGGCCGGAGCCCGAGCCTCCTGGCCAGCGGCCCGATGAAGGTCACGGCGTCCTTCCCGGGCGGCTCCGGGGACTCCGGCGGCTCCAGGTCGCGGAGCGCGCGCTCGACGGCCAGCAAGGTGCTGCGGTCTTCGAGGAGCTGGGCGTGGCTCTCGTCGAGCAGCCGCAGCGCCTCGTCGAGCGCCCCCTCGTTGACCGCCCGCATGATCGAGGTCGCCGTGCGGTGCCCGTGCGCGGGCAGCAGGGCGGAGAACGCGCGCAGCGCCTGTGCGTGCAGCGGGGTGTAGGTGCGGTAGCCGCTGGCCGTGCGGGCGGCGGCCGGGAGGATGCCGGCCTCCTCGTAGTTCCTGATCGCCTGGGTGGACAGCCCGTGCTCACGCGCGAGGTCGACCGGCCGCATCGCCACCTCCATATTGAGGGTTCCGCCCGGGAGAACAGCCAAGAGGCGGCCAAAGTTTACACAATTGGTTCAACGATATCGTTGAACCCATGACCTCATTATCGATCCAGGACGCCGTCCGGGTGTTCGGCGACGAGGGTGCCGCCGCCGTCATCGACCTGCTCCGCTCCTTCCCCGCCCGGCCGCGCCTGCTCGGCCTGGGCGAGCCCACGCACGGCGAGGAGGTGTTCCCGGAGCTGCGCAACGAGATCTTCCGTGAGCTCGTCGAGCAGGAGGGTTACCGGTCGATCGCGATCGAGAGCGACGCCCTCGCGGGCCTGCTCGTGGACGACTACGTCGCCACGGGCAGGGGCTCGCTCGACGACGTCATGGAGCGCGGCTTCACCCACGGCATCGGCGCGAGCGAGTCCGGCCGCGAGCTCGTCCGCTGGATGCGCGCCTACAACGCGGACCACCCCGGCGACCGGCTGCGCTTCTACGGCTTCGACGCCCCGCTCGAGATGATGAGCGCCGCCAGCCCCCGCCGGGCCCTCACCGCGCTCCACGGCTATCTCGCGCCCCGCGTCAGCGCCGGGCTCCTCCCCTGCGACCTGGACACCATCGACCGGCTCGTGGGCGACGACGGTCGCTGGACCAACGAGGCGGCGGCCATGGACCCGTCCCAGTCGGTGGGCGGCGCGCCTGAGGTGACCGAGCTGCGCATCCTGGCCGACGACCTGATGGCGCTGCTCACGGCCGAGTCGCCGCACCTGATCGCGACGACCTCGCACGCGGAGTGGCGGCGCGCCCGCCTGTACGGACGCACCGCGACGGGCCTGCTCCAATACCACGCCGGCATGGCCGACTCGTCCCCGGCGCGCGTGTGGCGGCTGATGGGGCTGCGCGACGCCATGATGGCCGAGAACCTGCTGGCCGTCGCCCGGCAGGAGGCCCGCCGCGGCCCGGTGCTCGTCTTCGCCCACAACAGCCACCTGCAGCGGGAGAAGAGCACGTGGCAGCTCGCCGACATGGCGCTGGACTGGTGGAGCGCGGGCGCGATCACCGCCGCCCGGCTCGGCGACGAGTACGCGTTCCTGGCCATGGCCCTCGGCACCGCCCACCGCCACGGCATCGGCGCACCCGCCCCGGGCACCGTCGAGGGCCTGCTGTCCACGCTCCCCGGCAACCGCTACGCCATCGACTCCCGCGCCCTCGCCGAGGCGCTCAAAGGCACCGGCCTGACCGCGCGCACGGACACGTCGGTGCCCTACGGCTATTTCCCGCTGGACCCCGAGCGCCTCGACGGGCCCGACGGGATCATCTTCGTCAAGGACGTCCCCGGCTCAGCGACCCAGGACGCGGGCCGTGGCTAGCCAGCCCTCGCGGGCGCTGCGGTGACGCGGCGCCCACCCGGCCGCGGCGCGGAAGCGCCCGTTGGCGACCCGCAGCGAGCGGGTGAGCGAGGTGAGCCGGTCGCCGAAGAGGTAGGCCGCCCGGCCGGGGCCGCGCACCCACGCGGTGGCGCCGGCAGCCTGGGAGAGCGCGAAGGAGTAGGCGCGCTTGGTCAGCGGCTCGTCGTCCACGACGTTGTACGTCCCCGCCGGCGCCTCCAGCGCCGCCGCCACCGCCGAACCCGCGTCGGCCATGTGGATCGAGGAGACGTAGCCGCCGGGGCGGCCCAGCACCATGCCCACGTGGTGGCGGGCCATGGCGAACAACTGCTCGCTGTGGGCGGCCCCCGGCCCGTAGAACCAGCCGAACCGCAGCACGACCCCCGCCCCGCCCCCGGTCCGCGCGAACCGGCGCGCGCTCGCCTCGGCGGCGAAGTTGCCCCGCGTCATCGGATAGTCGTCCACCGGCGAGCCCTCGTCGATCCAGGCCGCGCCCTGGTCGTGGTAGACCATGCTGACCGACTCCTGCACCATCCGGCCCACGCCGGCGGCGAGGGCGGCGTCGGCGAGCGCGGCCGAGCCCTCGGAGCGGACGCGGTAGGCGGTGCGGAGGGCCTCGGCGTTCATGAAGCGGTCCATCGACGGGATCGCGGTCGCCAGGTTGACGACCGCGTCGTGACCGGCCAGCACCGGGGTGAGCGCTTCCCGGTCGAACAACGACGCTTTCACGGGGCGGGCGCCCTGGGCCTTGAGCGCGGCTGCCTTGTCGGGGGTGCGCGCGAGCGCGGTCACCTCGTGCCCGGCTTCGAGCAGTGCCGGGATCGCGTGACCGCCGATCGCGCCCGTGCCGCCGGCGACGAATACTCGCATGATCCGACCGTACCCGGTCACCCCTCCGGTCCCGTCACGGCCCGAGGCGGGTGGTCGCCGTGGACCCTGCCCGCTCCCGTGTGAGGCGAGCAGGATCATGCACCTACGACCCGCACGGGCGCGGGCCGGAGGGACGCCGCCGCGTGGTGATCGCTGAGAGCGCACCGCCTGGGGTCCTGGTCAGGTCCGCAGCGCGACGCGCGCCAGCACCTGCTCGCACGCCAGCAGCAGCACGCCCGCGCTCCAGGCGTGCGACAGCGTCAGGTACATGCCCTTCGGCTGGAAACAGGCCGTCTGGTAGTAGCGTTCGGTGATCATGCCGCGGTAGGCGTTGAAGTCTCCGTCGGCGGCCGGGAGGAGCTGGCGGAAGCAGGCGAGGGTCTCGTACGCGCGCTTCGCGTAGTAGGGGTCGCCGAGGGCCTCCGACAGCTCGATCAGCTCGGCGGTGCACACCAGCCCGTACGCGTGCCGTCTCCAGCAGCACGCCCGGGTCGGGGTCGTAGTGCCACCGGTACAGGCCCTCGGCCGCGATCCCGGCCGCCTCCTCGACGTCCTCCCACGGCTCGACGGGCGCGCCCGGCAGGCGCAGCTCGCGGTCCTCGCGCAGCAGCGACGCGTACGCGTGCCGGTCGCCCGCCGGCAGCGGGCACGTCGCCAGCGTGAGGGCGCGTGTCTCGCCGGGCCGCCACACGTACGCGGCGGCCTCGGCGGGCAGCGCCGCCGCCGACCCGTAGTACGTGACCGGGAACTCCCGGTACGGGAACAGCAGCGACACCGTCGCCCGGCCCCGATCGTGCTCGATGGCCAGCCCGGTGGTGCCGAGCGCGGACTCCTCATCCGCGATCAGCGCGGCGCCGGCCTCGTCGCCCCACACCATGACGGCGGGGGGCCGCCCGGTCCGCGCGGAAGCCCCACCTGGCCGACACCATCTCCCCGGGCCGGTCGGCGCCCGCCTCGAAGCGGGGGAAGACGCGCTCGCAGGCGGCGGGCCGGTTCTCGCCGTAGAACAGGCCGGGGATCAGCCACCACGGATCGGCGGCGGCCACGGACCTGCTCACGCGCACGGTCCCGGCGGCCGGCTCGGCGCCGTCGTACCGGAGGCTCAGGAGCAGCTCGCGGCGACCGGTCGGGAGCCGCTCGCCCCACCGCCACTCCACCGCGTACGGCCCCGCCCCCAGCACCTCGACGACCAGCTCACCCCCGTCGGGATCACCGACGATCACCACGGCTCCACCCGGAACGCGCCCTTGCGGACGCCCAGCTCGATCAGATCCGTCTCCACGGCGGACAGCGGGTCGTCGAGCGGGATCCGGAACGTGCGGATCTGGCTCGGCCCGAAGTCGGCCGTCAGCCTGATCCCGGCCACCGGGATGTCCAGCGTGGCGGTGGTGGCCCGGCCGGTGCTCTCGACCGCGCGGACCACCAGGTCACGCGGCTCGACCTCGTGCAGCTTGACCGCGGTGACCATGACCTGGCCGCCTCCGTCGTCCAGGTGGCCGCGCGAGCCGGGCAGCGGGCCGTCGTGGAAGCTTTCGAGCATCGCCCGCACCGAGCAGCGCCGCCCGCCGGGTGAGCCCGGCCGCCCGCCAGTCGCCCGCGTGCGGCACCAGCAGGTACGAGAACCGCTGCGTCCCCTGGTCCTGGTAGGAGTAGTAGCCGTCGGGGTCGAGCAGCCGGGGGTCGTGCCAGGCGTGGACCGGGCTGCGGACGGCGGTGATGCCGATGCTGGGAGCGCGCCCCGGGCTCGCCGGGGAGACGTCGTAGCCGTGCTTGGCGTTGTTCACCACGGCCAGCCCGGCCCGCGTGCCGCGCACCGAGCCCGACAGGTCCACCCACGACTGCGCCGGCTCCTCCGCCCCGTCGACCGGCCTGGTCAGATGCGATGACGGAGCCGCCGCCGACGCCCGTGGAGATCGTGAGGTAGAGCATCGTGCCGGTGCCGCGGCCGGCGCCGTGCCGGAACTCGCCCAGCGCGGCGGCCGTGGCATCGTTCTCAAGCACCGACGGCACGCCGTACGCCTCCGAGGCCAGCGCGCCGATCGGGACGTCGATCCACCCGGGCAGGTGCGGCGGGCACTCCAGGACCCCGGTCCTGGTGTCGAGCGGGCCGCCGCAGGAGATGCCGACGGCCGCCACATCGGGCAGCCCGGCCTCCGCGACCGCCTTCCTGCCCAGGTCGAAAAGCCCGCTCAGGACGGCCTCCGGCCCCTCTTCCCTGCGGGTCGGGGTGACCTGCCAGCCGTGGACGCGGCCGTCGCCGGTGACCACGCCGGCGGCGAGCTTGGTGCCGCCGATGTCCAGCGAAAGGACAGGGGGAAGATCGTGCTCCATGGGGCCTCCGTCGGAACGTCCGCCACCTAGGGGATGTGACATCGTTCCCACACGGGTCCTAGGGCGACCTTTCCCCATGGGTCAACGCGCCGGCGAGGTGAAATGTCAGATCGTGGGGGGCGGCGCGGTGGATTCGCGCTGGACGAGCCCCACGTTGAGCACCGTCGTCACGGAGTCGGCCTCGGGCATCGCGATCCGCGCGTCGAGCCTGCGTACGGCGGTCGCGCCCAGGTTGAAGGTGTCCTGTGAGACGGCGCTGACCGTGGGCGAGACCATGCTCATCCAGGGCGCGTCGTCGAAGGCGACGAGGCTGATGTCCGCGGGCACCTTCAGCCCGAGCTCGCCGATCGCCCGCCAGACGCCTTCGGCGAGCACGTTGTTGGCGGCGAAGACGGCCGTGGGCCGGTCGGGGCCGCGCAGCATGTCGAGGGCCCTGCGCCGCGAGTCGGCGACGTCCCAGCCGGAGGAGACGACCAGCTCGGGATCGACCTTGATGTCTCCCCCGGAGAGCGCCTCCAGATAGCCCTGGTAACGCTCGTAGCCGGTGATCCAGTCGGTCTCGTCGATGAACAGCGCGATCCGGCGGTGGCCCAGCCCGACCAGGTGGCCGGTCGCGGTGCGGGCGCCGACGCGGTTGCCGACCACGACGCCGTCGGTCGAGCCCGCCGCGAACTGGCGGTCGACCTCCACCACCGGGATGCCGTGGGAGGACAGGTAGGTGGACACGGCCGAGGAGTTGGGCGTGACGATCACCCCGGCGACCCGGAGCGCCACGAGGGCCTCGGCCGCCTCGCTCTCCGCCTCTGCCGACAGGCTCGTGTCGGCCAGCACCATGGTGTAGCCGCGCTCGCGGGCCTCCCTGCTGGCCCCGGCGGCCAGCTCCGCGTAGAACGGGTTGCGCAGGTCGCTCACCAGCACCCCGACCGACCGGCTGACCTGCTGCTTGAGCGTGCGGGCCATGATGTCGGGGACGTAGCCGAGCTCGTCGGCGGCGCGCAGGACCCGCTCGCGCACGTCGCTGGCCGCGTACCCCCGCCCGGTGAGCGCCCGGGAGACGGTGGAGCGCGAGACGCCGGCGGCCTCCGCCACGTCCTTGATCGTGGGGCGCCGGGAACGGCCGTGGGGGGCGCTGCGCCGCTCTATGGTCATCGATTCCCTTCCGCGACCACATCGACCAGCGCCTCGGCGTGCTGCCCGAGACGCAGGTCGCCGATGGTCAAGTCGACTGCGAGGCGAACCCGGCGGCGCGGCACGGCGTCAGCGCCGAGTCGGAGGTGCACCTGCTCCATACCCCCTCCGGGAAGCGTCAGCGTGAGCGAGCCCTGTTCGCGCTCCCATCCTGGCGGAAGGATCGGCTCGATGGTCACCACGGCCTTGTCGGGCCACGGGTTGCGCACGGTGGCGGTCAGCGTGAACTCCCCGCCCGCGGGCACGCTCGAGTGGTAGGGGGTCAGGCGGCACAGCACTCCGTCGGCGCCGAGGTCGTAGCGGTCGAGCGGGAGCAGGTCGTGGTGCAGGGCGACCAGCTCCTCTCCTTGCCGGGTCAGCAGGTGCAGGTAGTCGTCGTCCACCCAGCGGGGGCGCCAGTGGCCGCTGACCATGAGGTCGGGGCGCAGGCGCCGGTAGAGTGCGGCGCTCTTGCGGTAGTCCTCGATCCGGAACCTATTCTTGTACTGAAAATTCAGGATTTCTCGGCGTTCGTCCGGGATGCCCATGCCATCCTGCTGATCGCCGGTCACCAGCACCCGGTGCCCGTCCACCTCGAACTCGTACGCCGCCGCGAACAGCGTGTGTCCCGGCAGGTCGTGCACGGTGATCTCGTACTCGCGCCACCGTACGGTCTCCCCCAGCCGCAGCACCCGGTCGGCGGGGATCGGGTCGAACCACTGGCAGGGCAGGTCGTGGTGGAGCGGCGCGGCCAGGATGGGGGCGATGTGGGACGGCGCCCAGATGGCGGTGCCCTCGACGTCGCGCAGCAGCGGCATGCCGGCCACGTGGTCGTCGTGGTAGTGGGTGGGCAGGGCCACCTCGACATCGGTGACGCCGTAGTGCTCGCGCAGCGCAGGCATGGAGGCCAGCCAGGGGCGGCGGGCCTCGCGGGCGGTGCTCCTCACCAGACCGGTGGACATGTCGTAGCCGAAGTCGAACACCATGGCCGCACCGGACTCCGACAGCAGCAGGTAGCTGTAGGACTGGCTGCTCCTGTTCATCAGCAGGTGGGGTGTGACCTGGACGAACGGGTTGTCCAGCAGGCCGCGCACGTCCCAGGGGTGGGGGCGGCGGAAGTCCACGTAGCGCTGCATGGCGGTGGACAGGCGGGCGAGCGCGGCCCTGGGCTCCGTCATGGGCTCGCCGTGTGACGGGAGTAAGAGGTCGAGCTCCTCCCGCCGGAGCAGCTCGGAGCTGATGAGGACCATGGCGGGGCCCTCGTTCTCGGTGTAGGACCACTGGGTGGCGGCCAGGGACCACACCTTTCCCGGGGCGTAGATCAGGTCACCGGTGAAGGCCACGGCGCCGACCACGTAGGTGACCGAGCCCGGGGTGTGTCCCGGTGTGGGCAGGACCCGCACGTCCACCCCGCCGTAGCGGGCCGTCCGGTATTCGGGCACCACGCCGGTGACCGGCACGGGATCCAGGAGCGAGAAGCGGTCGTCGCGCAGGTCGTAGTCGTTGAGGAGCGGGCGGCCCGACCACATCTCGTCGACCTTCTCGAACAGGTCGCGCTCGACCGGCGGCACGTGGATCTCGACGCCCGCCTCGGCCGCCCGCCACAGGCCCTGCGCCTGGTCACGGTGGTGGTGGGTCATGAGGACGTGGGTCAGCCGGTCGATGCCGAGCTCGGGCAGGAGGTCGAGCGCGCGCCCCGAACCGAAGTCCACGGCGATGCCCGTGCGCTCCTCACCCGGCCGCGCGGGAGCCTGGACGACGTAGACGTGACAGGTGTCCTCGACGCGGAACACCCCGGGTGCGACTGCGGTGACTTCCTTACCCACGAGGCCGGATTCTATCCGGCATCGTTCCCACATAGGGGGGCCTTGGAGTGGTTTGTTCCCTTTCCGAACAAGGCGGCCTCGGCCCGCTCGCCGAACACCACCTCGGCCCGCCTCACCGCCGCCACCACTCCGCCACCTGGCGCAGGTCGTCGCCGGTGATCGGCTCACGGGTGCCGTCGATGGCCTCCGCGTAGTACAGGGCGGGTACGCCGAGCGACGGCTGCGCCCGCGCGTACGCCAGCCAGCCCGCCCGGCTCGGCATGGGCCACTGGTCGGTGTCGATCAGGTGGCCGGGCATGGCGTGGGCGGCCACGGCGTGGCGGAAGCGGAGCTGGTCCACGGCCGGCACCGCGTCGCCGGCGACGTCGACCTCGAGCACGTCGTTGAGCCTGACCATGTCGGTGACGTCGTCGAAGGCCGGGTGCGGGGTGTGGGTGACCATGAGGGCGTCGGGTTTGACGGCCTTGGCGGCCTCGTACATGGTGGCCAGCAGTTCGTGCAGGAGGGCGAGACCCCTCACCGTCGTTAAGTACGGGCCGCGGTGTGGGACGTCCACTGGGACGCCCACATCCCCGCCCCCGCCGGTGATCCCGCGCACGCGAGAGGGCCCGGCCTTGGTCAGGCCGGGCCCTCAGGTGGCAGGCGCCCTGGGGCAGGGGGGTGGGCGCCTTCCGGTGGGAGCAGGTTCTAGTGCTCCGAGGCCTTCTCCGCGCCGACGCCGGTGAGCGAGCGGACCTCGATCTCGGCGTACTTGGCGGCGTTGTACTCCTTGCTGAGGATCGTGCCGATGTAACCGCACAGGAAGCCCAGCGGGATCGAGACGATGCCGGGGTTGCTCAGCGGGAACAGGACGAAGTCGGCCGTCTTGAACAGCGCCGTCTCCCCGCCGGACACCACCGGCGAGAAGATCACCAGCACCAGGGCGGAGACCAGACCGCCGTAGATGGCCGAGACCGCCCCGGCGGTATTGAACCTCTTCCAGAACAGGCTGTAGAGGATCGCGGGCAGGTTGCCCGAGGCCGCCACCGCGAACGCCAGCGCCACCAGGAACGCCACGTTCTGACCCTGGGCGAGGATGCCCAGGCCGATCGCGACGGCGCCGATGACCAGGGCGGAGATGCGGGCCACCACGACCTCCTGGCGCTCCGTGGCCTGGCCGCGCTTGAAGACGTGCGCGTACAGGTCGTGGGAGAAGCTGGAGGAGGAGGCCAGCGTGAGCCCGGCCACCACGGCCAGGATCGTGGCGAAGGCCACGGCTCCGATGAGGGCCAGCAGGATCGTGCCACCGACGGGACCGAAGATGTCCGCGCCGATCTGCTGCGCCAGCATCGGCGCGGCCGTGTTGCCCGCCTTGTCACCCGCGACGATCGCCTCCTTGCCGACCAGGGCCGCCGCGCCGAAGCCGAGGACCAGGGTCAGCAGGTAGAACGTGCCGATGATGCCGATGCCCCACAGGACCGACTTGCGGGCGTCCTTGGCAGTGGGGACGGTGTAGAAGCGGATGAGGATGTGCGGCAGGCCCGCCGTGCCCAGCACGAGGGCCAGGCCCAGGCTGATGAGGTCGATCTTGCCGGCCAGGCCCTGCGCCTCGGTGCCGTACTTCTGGCCGGGGCTGAGGAACGCCTCGGGGTTGGCCTTGGGGCCGCTGACCGTGGCCGCCTGGCCGAGCAGGCTCGACAGGTTGAAGCCGAACTTGGTCAGCACCAGAACCGTCACCAGCGCCGCGCCGCTCATCAGCAGCACGGCCTTGACGATCTGGACCCAGGTGGTGCCCTTCATGCCGCCGAACACCACGTAGACGATCATCAGCGCGCCGACGCCGACGATGGTCCACGCCTTGCCACTCGGACTCGTGATGCCCAGCAGCAGGCCGACCAGCGCCCCCGCGCCGACCATCTGGGCCAGCAGGTAGAAGATGCTGACCACGATCGTGGACACACCGGCCGCCGTACGCACGGGGCGCGGGCTCATCCGGAACGCCAGCACGTCCGCCATCGTGAACTTGCCGGAGTTCCGCATCAGCTCGGCCACCAGCAGCAGCGCGACCAGCCACGCCACCAGGAACCCGATCGAGTACAGGAACCCGTCATATCCAGACAGGGCGATGATGCCCGCGATGCCGAGGAAGGAGGCGGCCGACATGTAGTCGCCGCCGATCGCCAGGCCGTTCTGCACGCCCGTGAACGAGCGGCCGCCCGCGTAGTAGTCGGCCGCGGTCTTGGTCTGCCGGCTCGCCCAGAAGGTGATTCCGAGCGTGCCGGCCACGAAGGCGAGGAAGAGGATCATCCCCAGGGTCGTCGAGCTCACTGGGTCTTCTCCTCAACCTCGTGGCGGAGCTTGTCGGCGATCGGGTCGAGCTTCTTCTCCGCGTGCCTGGAGTACGCCCACGCGATGAGGAAGGTGGAGACGAACTGCAGCAACCCGAAAACCAGCCCGACGTTGATGTCTCCGACCAGCTTGATCGCCATGAAGTCGCGCGCCCACCCGGACAGCACCACATACAGCAGGTACCACGCGAGGAACGCCACGGTCATGGGGAACGTCCAGCGTCGGAAACGCCGTTTCAACTCCTGGAACTCACTGCTCTCCTGCACTTGTTCATAGACCGACGCGTCATGTTCTCTTGTCGTCACGAGACCTCCACTGTGATGCGGATCACGCCCAACGTAAGAGCGCAACCTACCTGTCGTGGAGATCCGTAGGAGGGTTGTTCGGCGAGCCGCTGTCGTCCGGCGCTTAGTTGGGTATGGCCTGCGGTGAAAGGTCTGTATAGCGCGACGAGCGGTCGGCTATCCCTTTCACCCCTTGACCGCCCCCGCGGTGAGCCCTTCGACGATGTAACGGCGGATGACGGCGAACAGCACCAGGGTCGGCAGCACCGAGAGCACCGTGGCGGCCGCCATGGAGCCCCAGTCGATGTCGTACTGCGTGATGAAGGAGTTCATGGCCACCGGGATGGTCTTGGCGTCCTCGCTGTCGATGAACGTGATCGCCAGGAACAGCTCGTTCCAGCACTGCACGAACGCGAAGATGAAGGTCGCCGCGATCCCCGGCAGCATGACCGGGATCACCACCCGCACCATCGCCACCAGCCGCGAGGCCCCGTCCACCTGGGCGGCCTCCTCCAGCGCCACCGGGATCCGCTCGTAGAAGCCGCGCATGATGATCGTCGCGAAGGGCACCAGCATCGCCACGTACACCAGCATCAGCCCGGCCAGCCGGTTGAGCAGGTCGAGGTCGGACATCAGCAGGTAGAGCGGCCCGAGCGCGATGAACAGCGGGATCATCTGGGTGACCAGGAACGCCAGCATCAGCGCCGCGCGCCCGGGAAAGGCGAACCGGGCCAGGGTGTAGCCGCCGAGCACGCCGATCGCGGTCACGGCCGCCGCGGCGGCGAGGGAGACGAACAGGCTGTTGAGCAGGTACGTGCCGAAGTCGGCGAACGAGAACAGCTCGGCGTAGTGCTCGAACGTCACCGTGCCCGGCCAGTATTTGAGCGGCACCGAGAAGATCTCGGACTTGGGCTTGAGCGAGGTGACGACGATCCAGTAGAGCGGGAAGAGCGTGATCAGCAGCCAGGCGGCCAGCACGACGGCCTTGGCCACGGTCGCGAGGCGTCTCATCGGGCCTTCTCGAAGCGGGTGGCGTTCAGGTAGAAGATCGTGAAGGCCAGCAGGAGGGCGAGGATGAGCAGGCCGACCGCGCCGCCCCGGCCGTAGTCGCCGCCGATGACCTGCTGGATGAGGAACGTCGTGATGATGTCGGTGCTGCCGGCCGGGCCGCCGCCGGTCATCGAGTAGATCAGGTCGGGGAAGTTGAGGATCCAGATGATGCGCAGCAGCACGATGAGGGCCAGGGTGGGCCGGATGTGCGGCAGCGTCACGTGCCAGAACTGGCGCAGCCGCGAGGCTCCGTCCACGGCCGCCGCCTCGTACAGGTCGCGGGGCACCGACTGCAGCGCGGCCATGATCATGATGGCGAAGAACGTGACGCCGTACCAGATGTTGGCCACGATCACCGACGTCATCGCCCAGCCCGGGGTGGCCAGGAAGCCGATGCGCTGGTCGATGATCCCGGTCTTGAGCAGCAGATCGTTGATCACGCCGAACTGGCCGTTGAACATCCACCGCCACAGCAGCCCGATCAGGAACCCCGACATGGCCCAGGGGAAGAACACCCACGCCTGGTAGAGCCCCCGGCCGCGGAAATGCCGCCGCAGCAGCAGCGCCAGCCCGAAGCCGAGGAAGAACTGGAAGAACAGCGACACGGCCACCCACGTGCCGGTGTTCCGCAGCGCCGTCCAGAACCGCTCCTCCGCCAGCACCGCCCGGAAGTTCTCCAGCCCGACGAAGGGCGTGGAGGTCAGGTCGAACAGGTTGTAGCGCTGGAAGGCGATCACCGCGCCGCGGATCATCGGGTAGTACGTGAACAGGACCACGAACACCACGCCCGGCAGCAGGCACAGCGCGATGAACCTGGCCCTGCGGACCGTGAAGGTGCGTGGGGTGGTCAAGAGACCTTCTTGGCCTGGTCGGTCCAGAAGGCGTCCCACGACTTGAGCACGTCGGCCGTGGTCTTCTTGCCGGTGATCAGGGCCTGGACGTCACGGTCGGAGTCGACGAGGAACTGGCTCCAGCCCGGATAGTCCACCGGCCTGATCGTGATCACCTGCTTGGGGTCCTGCTGGGCCTGCAGGTACGCCTTCCACGCGCCCTGCGAGAACTGCGGGTCGCTCTGGGCCTGCTTGGAGATCGGGATGAGCGAGTTGCCCTTGGCGAAGGCGATGCTCTGCTTGGACTCCGACAGGAACTGCACGAGCTTGACCGCCTCCTTCTGGTGCTTGCTGAAGGAGGTCGCGCCCCAGCCGGCGTAGCCGACGGGCTGGTAGGCGTACCCGGAGGGGCCCTTGGGGATGGGGGCGGTGGACCAGGCCGTGACGCCGCTGTCCTCGACCGTCTTGATCACTTCGGGGTCCTGGATGAGCATGCCGGTGACGCCCGAGGTGAAGCCCTGGACCATCTCCGGATAGCCCCAGGAGACGGAGTCGGGCGGCGAGGCCTCCTTGAAGATCTTGACGTAGAGGTCGAGGGCCTGGGCCGCCTCCGGGGTGGAGAAGATGGTGCGCTTGTCCTTCAAATAGAATGATTTTTCGGGATTCAAGGCTTCGCCGTTGTACGCGCTGATCATCTGCACCGCGTAGTCGGCGCCGCCCTTGCCACCCCTGAACGAGTAGCCGAACCGGTCGCCCGAGGTCATCTTCTTGCCGGCCTCGTACAGCTCCTGCCAGGTGGCCGGGGGCTGGGCCATGCCGAAGTCCGTACGGTAGAACAGGGTCCGCTGGTAGAACCCGTACGGGATCAGATACGCCTTGCCCCCGACCTCGACCGCCTTCTTCTGGGCCAGCTCGGTCAGGTCCGCCCAGCCGGCCCACTGGTCGGTCGGCAGTTCGGCCAGCCAGCCGTTGTTGGAGAAGGACTTGGCCGTGTGGTCGCGTACTTCCAGCACGTCCAGGTCCTTCTTCGTCTGCAGGATCTGGAGGATCTTCTGGTCGGCGCTGTCGAGGGGCGGCGAGATCAGCTCGACGGCGACACCGGGGTTGGCCTTCTCGAAGTCGGCGATGAGGGATTTGATGAGCTTCGTACGTTCGGGGCTGGTCAGACTTTCGATCATCCGCAGCCGTACCTCCCCCGAGGACGACGAGCCGGAGCCGCATCCCGCGAGCACCAGCGTTGCGGCGGCCGCGACCGCCAGGAAAGGCCTACTCATGACGAGCCTCCCGCGATGTTCAGACAGCGCGTTCAGACAGCGCTGTCAGTCACGCTAGGCGACCGACACCCTCCAGCGCTAGACCGAGGTCCTTGATCAGCGCATCCGCCGGCTCCAGACCCACCGACAGGCGTACGAGGCCCACGGGGATACCCATGGTGGCCCGGACGCTCTCCTCGGTGGAGAGGGCGGGCGCGTTCACCAGGCTCTCGAATCCACCCCAAGACACCCCGATCCTGAAATATCGCAACTTGTCGATGAAAGTTGCGACCTCCTCCCGCGACTCCGTGTCGAGCACCAGACTGAACAGACTCGAGAACCCGGCCATCTGCCGCATCGCGATCGCGTGCCCCGGATGCGACGGCAACCCCGGATGGTTGACCGACCGGACCCCCGGATGATCGTTCAGGAACGAGGCCACCGCCAGCCCCCGCTCCTGGTGCGCCGCCATCCGCACGGGCAGCGTCCGCAGGCCCTTGATCACCTTGGCCGCGTCGTGCGGCGACATGGCGGCCCCGTAGAGCTGGTACTCGGTCAGCGCCAGCGGCCGGATCAGCCGGGCGGGCCCGATGACCACGCCGCCCACCAGGTCGCTGTGCCCGCCGATGTACTTCGACAGCGAGTGCACCACCAGATCCACGCCCATGGTGAGCGGCTTCTGGAACAGCGGCGTGGACCAGGTGTTGTCCATCACGCTCACGAGGCCCCGCTCCCGCGCCCACCCGGTCACCTCGGCGATGTCGACCACGGCGTAGGCCATGTAGGAGGGCGACTCGAAGTAGAGTAGGCGGGTGCTGTCCCTGATAGCGCTGTCACATCCTGCGAGGTCATCGACGTGCGTATGCGTGACCCCGAACTTCTCCAGGTAACGCAGGAACTGGGTGGTGGGCCCGTAGACGGCGCCCAGCACCAGCACGTGGTCGCCGGCGGAGACGAGCGAGGAGATGGTCGCCGAGATGGCCCCCATTCCCGACCCGAAACATTTGGCCCGCTCTCCCCGCTCGAGCGCGGCCAGCTTACGCTGGGCGAGATCGACCGTCGGGTTGGTCCCCCGCCAGTAGACGTACCGCTCGTCCTCGTCCCTGATGGCCTCGCCCAGCTCCTCCGCCGTCGCGAACGTGAACAGCGAGTTCTCGAACACCGGCGGGTTGACCGCGCCCAGCATCCAAGGCTCGTCCTCGCCCAACCGGCCACAGATCCATTCGTCTTCATCCATGGGGGCACAATATGCCAGCTCGCAAACCCACCATGGCGGACGTGGCGCGGCAGGCGGGTGTGAGCTTGAAGACCGTCTCCCGGGTCGTCAACCAGGAGCCGCACGTCAGGGAGTCGCTGCAGCAGCGGGTGCAGGCGGCGATCAGCGCGCTCGGCTACCGCCGCAACGAGGCCGCCGCCCGCCTGGCCAGGGGCGCGACGATGCTGACGCTCGGCCTGGTGATGGAGAACATCTCCAACGAGTTCTACTCGCGCCTGGCCGCCGCGGTCGAGGCCGCCTCCGCCGAGCACGAGGCGCTGGTGGTGTTCGGCTCGTACGAGGAGAGCGCCGACAAGGAACGCATGCTCATCGAGTCCATGTACGCCCGGGGCGTCGACTCCCTGATCATCGTCCCGTCGGCGGCCGACCACGGCTGGCTGGCCGAGCACGCGAGCCTGACCACGGTGTTCGTGGACCGCGTGCCCCTGGGCCTGGCGGCGGCCGACGTGGTGCTGCTGGACGACGTGTGGGGCGGCCGGACCGCGACCGAGCACCTGCTGGCCCGCGGTCACCGGCGGATCGCGCTGATCTCCGACGACCATGGGCTGAGCTCGGTGCACGACCGCGCGACCGGTTACCGCACGGCGCTGAGCTCGGCCGGGGTGCCGGTCGACGAGGCGCTGGTGGTGTGCGGGGTGTTCGATCCGTGGCGGGTCTCGCGGGAGGTCACCAGGCTCCTCGACCTGCCGTCGCCGCCCACGGCCTTCTTCGCCACCAACAACCGGGCGGCGATCGGGATCCTGCAGGCACTGCGGGAGCGGCCTGAGCGGCCCGCGTACGTGAGCTTCGACGACTTCGCGCTGGCCGACGTGTTCAGCCCCGGGGTGACGGTGGTCCGCTACGACGTGGCCCGCCTGGCCCGCAGCGCCGTCGACCTCCTGCTCAGCCCCTCACCGGCGCCGCGCCGCGTGAAGGTGCCCGTGGAACTGGTGATACGCGGCTCCGGCGAGCTGCCACCCGCCGGCGACCGCTGAACCCTCACACACCCACGACACCGCTCCAGCGGCGGGTCAGGCCGGTGCCTCAGGCCGGCGCGTCAGGCCCTCAGGACGAGCGGGGCCGCCAGTCGCCGCGGTCGAGGTCCAGGTCCTCCGGGGTGTGCAGCCTGACCATGGTCCTGGCCACGCCGGACGGCACCCGGTGCGGGGTCAGGAACGACACCGACACCATCACCGCGAACGCGATCGGCACCGTCCACGCCGCCGGCTGGGCCAGCAGCGCCCCGGCCAGTCCCGCGTACGGCCCTCCGGTGATCGTGGCGAGGACGGCGGCGCAGGCCAGCCCGCCCCCCACGAAGAGCCCGGCCAGCGCCCCCGTCGTGGACAATCGCCGCCACCAGATGCCCAGCACGAGCAGCGGGCAGAACGACGAGGCCGCCACCGCGAAGGCCAGCCCCACCACGTCCGCCACCGGCAGCGCCCGCGCCCACAGCGCCAGGGCCAGCGGCACCGCCACGGCCATCAGCGTGGCGATCCTGAACGAGCGCACCCCGCCCTTGAGCAGGTCCTGGGCGATCACCCCGGCCACGGACACGGTCAGCCCCGAGGAGGTCGACAGGAACGCCGCGAACGCGCCCGCCGTCACCAGCGCGGTCAGCAGGTCGCCGAGCGTGCCGCCGATCATGCGGGCGGGCAGCGTCAGCACGACCGTGTCGGTCCGCACGAGGTCGGGCGCGTACATCCGGCCGAGCCAGCCGTAGACGGCCGGCAGCAGGTAGAACGCCCCCAGCAGCGACAGCACCACCAGCGTCGTCCGCCGGGCGGCCCGCCCGTCCGGGTTGGTGTAGAAGCGCACGAGCACGTGCGGCAGCCCCATGGTGCCCAGGAACGTGGCCAGGATCAGCGAATACGTCGAATACAGCCCGTACTCCTTGCCCCCGGCCAGCGGCACCTGCCAGATGGCCGCGTCCTGCGCGCTCACGCTGGGCGCGCCGTCGGCCTGCCAGGCCATCAGCAGGAAGATCAGCGGCACGGCCAGCGCGGTCAGCTTGAGCCAGTACTGGAACGCCTGCACGAACGTGATCGACCGCATGCCGCCCGACAGCACGTTGACCGCCACCACGACCGCGACCAGCAGCCCGCCCACCCACACGGGCGCGCCGGTGATCGTGCGCAGCACCAGCCCGGCGCTCTGGAACTGCGGCATCAGGTAGAGCCAGCCGATCAGCACGACCAGCACGCTCGCCGTACGCCGCACGGCCATCGACTCGAGCCGGGCCTCGGCGAAGTCCGGCAGCGTGTACGCCCCCGACCGCCGCAGCGGCGCCGACACCAGCACCAGCAGCACCAGGTACCCGCCGGTCCAGCCGACGGGCAGCCAGAGCATGTCCACGCCGAACGACAGGATGAGCCCGGCGACGCCCAGGAACGAGGCGGCCGACAGGTACTCGCCGCCGATGGCCGAGGCGTTCCACAACGGGCTGACCGTGCGGGAGGCGACGTAGAAGTCGGAGGTGGTCCGCGAGAACCTGATCCCGAACGCCCCGATGAGCACGGCCGCCACCACGACGACCAGCACCGCCGTCAGGCTCATGCGACCGGCCCCGCAGCGCCCGCCCGTGCCGTGTGTGCGCTCATCGGCGTTCGACCAGCTCGGCGAAGTGGCGCTCGTTGCGCTCGGCCTGGCGCACGTACAGCCAGGCGCCGATCACGAAGGCCGGGTAGATGAGCCCGGCGAGCACCGCCCACGGGAGCGGCACGCCCAGCAGGTGCACCTCGCGCAGGTCGGGCATGAGCAGGAACAGCAGCGGCAGCCCGCCGATCACGCACGCCAGCACCGTGCACACGAACAGCGCCAGCCGGAACTGGGTGCGCAGCAGCGAGCGCATGTAGACCTCCCCGAGCCCCGTCTGCTCGTCGATCTCCCGGGTGGCGGGGAAGCGGGGCCGCCGGGCGGCGGCGGTGCGCGGGCTCGTCACGGTGACGCGGCGCGGGACGTCGGCGCGGCGGGCGAGGTCGGCCCTGCGGGGCGGGTCGACGCGCTGCGGAGGCGTGCGCCGCGCCGGGCGTGGCTGCTCGGGGCTCATTCCTGCCTGCCCTTCCTGGCCCGGCGCACCAGCAGGTCGCGCAGTTCGCGCGTGTGCCTGCGGCTGACCGGGAGCTCGGTGTCGCCGACCCGTACGGTGCACTTGCCCGAGTCGATGTGCAGCTCCTCGATGTGCTTGACGGCCACCAGGTGGCTGCGGTGCACCCGGACGAACCCGGCCGAGGCCCAGCGCTCCTCGAGCGTGGCCAGCGGGATGCGGACGAGGTGGCTGCCCGCCGCCGTGTGCAGCCGCGCGTAGTCGCCCTGCGCCTCGACGTAGATGACGTCGGCGCTGGACACGAACCGGGTGACGCCACCCAGCTCGACCGGGATGGTGTCGCTCTCGTCGCCCTCCGCGGGCACGTCGGCGGAGACCGCGACCCGCCTGATCGCCTCCGCCAGCCGCTCTGGTCGTACGGGTTTGAGCAGGTAGTCCTCGGCCTTGATCTCGAACGCGTCCACCGCGTGCTCCTCGTACGCGGTCACGAACACCACCCTGGGCGGGTTCGCGAACTGTGACAGCAGCCGCCCGAGCACGACGCCGTCGAGCCCGCGCATCCTGATGTCGAGGAACACCGCGTCGATCGGGCGTCCGTCGGCGATGGCGCGGTCGAGCAGCCGCAGCGCCGCGGCGCCGTCCCTGGCCGTGGCCACCTCGCCGATGCGGGGGTCGGCGCGGAGGAGGTACGACAGGTCTTCGAGCGCGGGCAATTCATCATCGACCGCGAGGACCCGGAGTTGTGCCATAGACAGTGATGAAACCGACAACAAAGATCGAGGTCAACGGGCAGAGACGCCTGGGTGATATTTCGGCAATCTGACGTTGACCTTGGTGCCCGCGCCGTTGGCCGTTTCGACGACGAGGCCGTACTCGTCGCCGTAGACCTGACGCAGCCGTTCGTCCACGTTCGCCAGCCCGACGCCGCCCGCCGGAGTGACCTCACCTGCGAGAATGCGGCGCAGCCGGTCGGGGTCCATGCCGAGCCCGTCGTCCTCGACGCTGATGCTGCACTCGGCGCCCGCGTCCTCGGCGATGATCGTGATGCGGCCGACGCCGTTCTTGCTCTCCAGGCCGTGCCGCACGGCGTTCTCGACCAGCGGCTGCAGGCACAGGAACGGCACCGCGACCGGCAGCACCTCGGGCGCGATGCGGAGCGTGACCTGAAGCTGGTCGCCGAACCTGGCCCGTTCGAGGATCAGGTAGCGGTCGATCGAGCGCAGCTCCTCGGCCAGCGTGGTGAACTCGCCGTGCCGGCGGAAGGAGTAGCGGGTGAAGTCGGCGAACTCCAGCAGCAGCTCCCTGGCCCGCTCGGGGTCGGTGCGGACGAAGGAGGCGATCGTGGTGAGGGAGTTGTAGATGAAGTGCGGCGAGATCTGCGCGCGCAGCGCCCGCACCTCGGCCTCCATGAGCAGCGTGCGCGAGCGGTCCAGCTCGGCCAGCTCGAGCTGTGAGTCCACCCAGCCGGCCACCTCCTGGGCGGCCCTGACCAGGCCGGCGGAGGCGCTCTGCCCGTAGGCGGCCAGCGCGCCGACCACGCGGTCGTCGGTGGTGAGCGGCACGACCACGGCCTGCCTGATCGGGCACTCCAGCAGGTCGCACTCGATGCTCAGCACCTGGGTGCGGCCGTCCTTCAGGGTGGCCGCCGCGTGCTCGAACGCCTGCCCGGCATGGTGGTCGCCGGCGCCGTCGTAGACGAGCAGCCGCTCCCCGTCGGTGATCGCGACGGCGGCCGAGCCGAGCAGCGCGCGCAGGTGCCGCGAGGCGCGCTCGGCCCCGTCGGCGGTCAGCCCGGCCCGCAGCGGCGGCCCGGCCAGCGAGGCGGTGTGCAGGGTCTCGAACGTGGCCCGCTCCGCCGGGCTGGTGCCCAGCTCACGGCGGCCCCGCATGACCCGCCAGAGCACGATCGCGGGCACGCCGACGAGCACGGCCACCACTGCGGTCCCGACCAGGTACTCCACGCCGCCAGAGCTTAGCTCAGAGCGCCTTGGCGATCCGCTCGGCGTACGACTGGGCCTCCTCGGCGGACTCGTACGTCGTCCGCGGCCAGAAGAAGCCGCGCAGCCCGTCTTTCTTGTGCCGTGGCACCACGTGCACGTGCAGGTGGGCCACGCTCTGGCTGACGCGGTTGTTCATGGCCACGAACGTGCCGCCCGCCTCCAGGCCCTCCTCCACGGCCCTGGCCATGGCCTTGACCCGCTCGAAGAACGGGCCGACGTCGTCGAGGCCGGTCAGCGTCTCGACGTGCGCCCTCGGCACGACCAGCACGTGCCCCTTGAAGACCGGCCGGGCGTCGAGGAAGGAGACCGCCACCTCGTCGGAGTGCACCACGTGGGCGGGCCGCTCCCCGGCGATGATCTCGCAGAACAGGTCAGTGCTCACCGCCCGACCCTATCCGCGAAGTCCGTCCAGCTCGTCACGTTGGGCGCCGACCACTCGGCCGGCGCGTGCAGGAAGTGCTCCCCCACCCGCTCCCGCAGCCGCTCCGGCACCTCGCCCACCTTGGCGCCGCGGCAGTGGTAGACCAGCCCGCCGCCGCGCTGCCCCATCGCCATCCACGGCAGCCACGGCGAGACCCGGCACCACGAGAACACGCACGGCACGTCGGGCACCCTCGACCCGAGCGCCTGGGCCGAGACGAAGAACTGGAACAGCTCCAGCGCCCGGTAGATGTCGCTCGCGGAGTTCTCCGGGTAGTCGGCCACCTTCAGCGGCGAGGGATAGGCCAGCCGGATGTCGACGTTGTAGACCACCTGGTCGCCCAGGCGGGTGGTGGGCACCGGGTAGGCGCCGAGCCGCTGGTTCACGGGGTCGTTGAAGACGTGCCGCACCTCGGCCGCGCACCCGGTGAACGGGTTGTCCCAGGAGTCGAGCACCTCGCGGGTCCGCGGGTCGAGATAGAGGGCGGCCTCCCTGGTCAGGAGGTGCCAGCCGCCGTCGGCCTCGACGGCCCTGGCCACGTTGAGGCCCTCGAATCCGAACAGGTGGTGGGGCCCGTCGTCGTCCTGCCAGCCGTAGACGTCACCGGTCCAGTAGGAGATCGTCTCCGCGCCGTCGGCTGACGCGCGTACCCGGATGAAATCCATGATCTGAGCCTAACCGGCCGGCTTGATCACGGTCACTGTGAAGATCGCCTCACCCGACTCCCGCCTGCTCTCCTCGGTGGACGGCGTCTTGTCCTGGCCGCACCGCCAGCAGTTGCGCAGCCTGATCTCGGTCGAGCCGGGCTGCTTGCCGTTGAAGACGAAGTAGGTGGTGCCGCCGGACCCGGGGGCGTCGCCGTCACTCTCGCGCTCCTCGCTGATGTAGGAGGCCACCTTCGTGTCCGGCACCGCCACCAGGTCCCAGTTGTCGCCCACCGACGGGTTGTCGGAGACGGCCAGCGAGAACCGCTGCCCCGGGCGCACCTCGACCGGCACGGTCGCGCCCTTGGCACCCTTGATCACGGTGCCGTAGTCGCTCACCGCGGAGCCGCCCCCGCACCCCGTCAGCAGCAGGGCGATCAGGGCGGTTGCCGTTCGACGCATCACTCCGGCAGGCTATCGGCCCGGGGCCGATCCCGGGGGCACCGGCCACGGCTCCCGTGGCGCCCCGCGGGTCACCGGCTGCGCTTGCGCCGCTTCATCATGCGGCGCAGCACGAACATGGTCAGCGCGCCGGCGGCCGCGATCAGCAGCACGGGCCGCTTCCTGGCCTCCGCCGCGGCGTCCTTCGCGGCGTCCTTGACCTGGTCGGGCGTGCCCTCGCGGACTCTGCCCGCGACCTCGGACGCCTTGTCCTTGACGATCTCGGCCGCGTCGGCGGCCTTGTCCTTGGCCATCTCGGCCGCGTGCGCCGCCTTGTCCTTGGCCATCTCCGCCGCGTGGCCCGCCCTGGCCTTCACGTCGGCCTTGTCCGCCAGCGCGCTGACGGTCTCGCCCAGCTCTCTCCGCGTTTCCTGGATGTCCTTGCGCACGTCGTCCTCTTCCTCGTCGTCTTCCCCGCGTACCCCCTTGACGGATTCCTCCTCCGTCTTCGCATGCTCGGCCGCCTCGGACCGCTCATCCTGAACAGGGGGTTCGGGGATGAATGTCTCGTGCTCCCGCCGGGCGGCCTCCGCCTTGCGGGCGTTCTCGGCCGCACCCGGCCTGGTAGGGGGAACGTTGATGGATTCGCGCTCCGTCGGCGTGCCCACCGTCGCTCTGCGGGCGCCGACGTCCCCAGCGTGTTGTTCGCTGTGTCCGGGATCGGTCTCGCTCATCGCCGCGCCCTCTCCTTGACCATGTCGATATCGGCCTTGACGCTCGCGATGGTCTCCTCCGGGACCGGCGGCGTGGCCTGTTCCACCTGGTTCTTACCGGTCAGCCCGAGCACCGCGGCCACGATGAACAGCACTCCCGCCACGATCGCGGCGGCCGCCCACGCGGGCATGACCAGAGCGAGGAGCATGACGACGGCGGCCACGAGGGCCGCACCGCCGAAGAACGCGGCGATTCCCGCCGCACCGAACAGGCCCGCGCCGAATCCCGCGCGCTTGCCCTTTTCCGTGAGCTCCATCCGGGCCAGGCGAAGCTCATCCTTTACGAGCCTGGAGACCTGCTCGGAGAGATCGTTGACCAGTTTGTGGGTGTCGTTCACGATGTCCGCCTCCTCTGCTGAGGAGCCGACTACCCAGACAACTGACCTTCTATCACCCGCTATTACCGCTTGGCGGTCCTGAGGATGAACCTGAGGACGGACACGACGGGGTCCTTCTGGACCTCACACCAGTTGTCGGGCTGCTTGGGCTTGCTCCACGGGGACGGGAGCTCGCACGAGGGAGCCTGAGGGCTGGGCCGCTCACACCACGATCCGGGAGTGTTCATGCCCTTTATCCTACTACCTCAGGTAGTGCTTATATAAGCTTCCCCGCATGACAGACATGTCCGACTGGCTCGCCCGCAACCACCGCGAGATCGGCCGTCGTGACGGTGCCAGGAGCGTGGTCCTGCGCCGCGGCTACGACGCGCCCATCGAGGACGTATGGGAGGCCTGCACGGAGCCCGACCGGCTCAGCCGCTGGCTCCTCAAGGTCAGCGGGGACCTGCGCCCCGGCGGCACGTTCGCGCTGGAGGCAACGCCCGGGGCGAGATCCTCCGCTGCGAGCGCCCCCACCTGCTCGCGGTCACCTGGCGCTACGGCGACCTGCCCGACAGCCAGGTGGAGCTACGCCTGTCGGCCGGCTCGGACGAGGGCACCACGCTGGAGCTGGAGCACTTCCTGCTGCCGGACGACGGCGTGGTCGGCGTGGGCATCGGCTGGGAGCTGCCCCTGTCCATCGCCCTGCCCCTCTACCTGCGCGGCGAACTGCCCGAGACGCCGGTCGGCGAATGGTACGAGCCGGGCGAGGAGCAGCAGCGCCTGGCCGGTGTCGCCGCCGGGGCGTGGATGTCGCTGGCTCAGGCCGAAGGGCTGCCGCTGCCGCCGCTGCCACCGGACTGGGCCTGACAGATGAGGTGGGTCAGGGCGGCCACCCCGCGGTATGGGTCGGTCCTGCCCGCCCGCTCCTCGGCCGCCAGCAGGTCGTCGAGGTTGTCCGGCACGGGTTCGCCGTCCGGTACGGCGTCGCTGAGCACGCGTACGCCGTACCAGCGGCGTACTTCCAGGCCGTGGCCGGCCAGCCGCCGGGTCAGCTCACCCAGCCGGTCGGCCCTGGCCGGGACGCCGAGCCTGTTGACGTAGCCCGTGCCCTCGAACGCCCGCCGCGCCCGCGCCCAGTCGCCCTGCAGCCCCGGACGCATGGCCAGGGCGTCGCCGTTGCGCACGAGCAGGGAGAGCAGGCCACCGGGGGCGAGCATGCGGGCCATGCCGGCGAGGAGGGGGTCGGGGTCGTCGAAGTACATCAGCACGCCGTGACACAGGACGGCGTCGAAGCCGCCCGGCTCGAACAGCTCGTCCAGCCGCCCGGCGTCGGCCTGCACGGCCTCGATGCGCATGCCCGGCTGGACGCCGGCCTCGAGGAGGTCGAGCAGCTCGCGGGAGGCGTCGAGCGCGGTGACGCGGTGGCCCCTGGCGGCCATCCTGAGGGCCTGCGTGCCCTGGCCACAGCCGACGTCGAGAATGCGGCAGGAGGTGGCGGTGAGGTGCTCGGTGAGCTGCCGGGTGACGAGCTCCTGCCGGACGACGTCACGCAACGTCCCGAGCCGTTCCCGCCATCGTCCCTCGGCGCCCGAAAACCTCATGACAAGATCCTAATCCGCCCCGTCAACAGGCTCCGGCCCCGGGACGGGACCTGATCTTCCGCTGGTCGCGGTAGCCTTCCGGAGTGCTGGTACACGGGGTTTGGGCGGCCGACGGACTCGCCTTCTGGGCAGAGTCCACCGACCCCCGCCCGGCCACCCCGACACGCGGGGCCGGCGGGGCCCGGCCGCACCCTTGGGCCGCCGCCGCCGCGGACGTCGCCGCCGCGCTCGGCCTGGCAGACCCGCCCGCGCGCCCGCTGGAGCTGCTCCTGCCCGGTTCGGCCGCCGAGCCGCTGCCCTCGCCGGAGACCGGCCGCCTGACGGAGACGACCAGGCCCCGGCTGCGGCTGTGGCAGGTGCCCGCCGTCGTCCCGCCCACCGTCCAGGCGCTGCGCGTGCTCGACGAGCACGCGGGCACCGCGACCGTCCGCCACTGGGCCGCCGTCGCCGCCTTCGCCCGCGACCTGGTCCGCCACGGCCGCGTCCTCCCCGACCTCGTCCCCGCCGTCCCCGCCGTCCCCGCCGTCCCCGAGGCAGCGCCGTCCCGGCCCAGCGGTTCCATGGACATGTGGGCGGTGCCGCCGGACGATGCGCGAGCCGTGTGGCGGCCCGTCATCGCCGGGGCCGACGCCGCGTACTTCCGGGAGCTGGCCCTGGCCATGCCGCCCGCCTGCCGCACCTCCCGCACCGAGCGCCCGTCGGCGGAGGTCCTGCGCGAGGCCCTTGAGGCGTTCACCGACGCGCTCGTCCGGCAGGCGGTCACCGAGCCCCTGGTCACCAGGCCGCCCAGGACGCCCGGCGAGCGCTGGCTGGCCGCGCTGACCGGCCCCGCCCCCGCCTGCCCCGACGACCCCGAGCTGCGCCGGGAGCTCGCGAAGTGGCACGAGTCCGTGGCTGCGGCCGAGGGCGCGACGCGCGTGTGCTTCCGCCTGCTGGAGCCGGCGGAAAGCGACGACTGGCGCGTCGAGCTGGCGCTGCAGGCCGCCGACGACCCCAGCCTCTACGTCCCGGCCGCCGTGGTGTGGGACGAGGCGGAGGTCACGGGGCTGCCGGGCCGGCCGGAGCGCGAGCTGCTCGCCGGGCTGGGCCGCGCGGTCAGGCTCTACCCGGAGCTGGACCACGCGCTGCGCGTCCCCGAGCCGCGCGAGCTGGCGCTGGACACGGCGGGCGCGTTCGGGTTCCTGCGGCAGGCGGCGCCGCTGCTCCAGGCGGCCGGGTTCGGGGTGCAGCTCCCCCGCTGGGCCGGGCGCACGCGGCTGGGCCTCAAGCTCACCACCAGGACCAAGACGCAGACGGCGGCCACGAGCCAGGGGTTCGGGATGCGGGAGCTGGTCGACTTCCGCGTGGACCTGGCGGTGGGCGGCGAGACGATCAGCGAGGAGGAGCTGGCCGAGCTGGCCCGGCTCAAGGTCCCGCTGGTCCGGGTGCGCGGCCAGTGGGTGGAGCTGGACGACCGGCAGCTCAAGGCGGCGCTCAGGGCCGTGGAGGGCGGTCGCGCCGGTGAGGCGAGCGCGGCCGACCTGCTGCGCGAGGTCGTCCAGGGCAACGACGAGCTGCCGCTGCTGGAGATCGACGCCGACGGCGTGCTCGGCGACCTGCTGTCCGGGCAGGCCGAGCGGCGGCTCACCCCCCTGGCCACGCCGCCGGGCCTGGACGCCACGCTGCGGCCCTACCAGGAGCGGGGGCTGGCCTGGCTGAGCTTCCTGTCGGAGCTCGGCCTGGGCGGGGTGCTGGCCGACGACATGGGGCTGGGCAAGACGATCACCACGCTGGCCCTGCTGGTCCACGAGCGGGCGCAGGACCCGACGCCGGTCCACGAGCGGGCGCAGGCTCCGACGCTGCTGGTGTGCCCGATGTCACTGATCGGGAACTGGCAGCGCGAGACGGCCAGGTTCGCGCCGGGGCTGCGGGTCTACGTGCACCACGGCAGCGGGCGCGACGCGGCCGAGATCGCGGGCGCCGACCTGGTGATCACCACGTACGGCACCGCCTATCGCGACCTGGAGACCCTCAAGGAGCACGAGTGGCGCCGGGTCGTGTGCGACGAGGCCCAAGCGATCAAGAACAGCGGCACACTGCAGGCCCAGGCCGTACGGTCGATCCCCACGGGCACCCGGCTCGCGCTGACCGGCACGCCGGTCGAGAACCACCTGGCCGAGCTCTGGTCGATCATGGAGTTCGCCAACCCGGGCCTGCTGGGCCCGCGGTCGCGGTTCAGGACCCGGTTCCAGGAGCCGATCGAGGCCCGCCAGGACGAGCAGGCCGCCCAGGCGCTCAAGCGGGCGACGGGCCCGTTCATCCTGCGCCGCCTCAAGACCGACAAATCCATCATCTCCGATCTGCCGGAGAAGCTGGAGGTCAAGGAGTGGTGCCCGCTCACGACCGAGCAGGCCACGCTCTACCAGGCCGTCGTGGACGACATGCTGGCCAAGATCGGCAGCAGTGAGGGCATCGAGCGGCGCGGCCTGGTCCTGTCGGCCATGGCCAAGCTGAAGCAGGTCTGCAACCACCCCGCCCACCTGCTCAAGGACGGCTCCCGCCTGTCCGGGCGCTCCGGCAAGCTGGCCCGCCTCGAACAGTTGTCGGAGGAGATCCTGGCCGAGGGCGAGAAGGCCCTGCTCTTCACCCAATACGCGGAGTTCGGCACGATGCTCCAGCCCTACCTCGCCCAGCACCTCGACCGGCCGGTCCTGTGGCTGCACGGCGGCCTGCCGAAGAAGACCCGTGACCGCCTGGTCGACAGGTTCCAGCACGACCCCGAGCCGATGTTGTTCGTGCTCTCGCTCAAGGCCGCCGGCGTCGGGCTCAACCTGACGGCCGCCAACCACGTCATCCACGTGGACCGGTGGTGGAACCCGGCCGTCGAAGACCAGGCCACCGACCGCGCGTTCCGGATCGGGCAGCGCAAGAACGTCCAGGTCCGCAAGCTGATCTGCGCGGGCACGCTGGAGGAGCGCGTCGACCAGATGATCGAGCGCAAGAAGGCCCTGGCCGAGCGGGTGGTCGGCACCGGAGAAGACTGGCTGACAGACCTGTCCACCGAGGAGCTGCGCCAGGTGTTCGAGCTGACCGCCGAGGGGGTGGGCTGACCGTGCCGAGCTGGTACGACGGCGGCGGGCCGATCAAGGTCGAGGGCGGTCTCAAGGCCCGCAGCAGGCGCGGCAGCATCGGCTCCACCTGGTGGTCGCGCCGGTTCATCGACATCCTGGAACGCATCTGCGACAAGGGCCGGCTCTCGCGCGGGCGCGCCTACGCCCGCCAGGGCCAGGTCCTGTCCATCGACCTGGCCGCGGGCGAGGTCAGAGCCGCCGTGCAGGGGTCACGGCGAGACCCGTACGAGGTCGTCATCCGGATCGAGGCCTACGACGAGGGCCGCTGGAGCACCATCGAGGAGTCGATCGCGGCGCAGGCCGTCCACCGGGCCAAGCTCCTGGCGGGCGAGATGCCGACGGAGATCGAGGAGCTGTTCGCCGCGCTGGGGATCGACCTGTTTCCCCGCGACCTCGACATGGACTGCTCGTGCCCCGACTGGGGTTTTCCCTGCAAGCACCTGTCGGCCGTCCTCTACCTGCTGGCCGAGTCGTTCGACGATGACCCGTTCCTGGTGCTGGCCTGGCGCGGGCGCACCCGCGAGCAACTGCTCGGCTCGCTGGCCGACGAACCGGCGGCCGACCCGTTGCGGGTGGCCGACGTGCCGTTCGCCGACCGGCTGGCCGACTTCTACGCCCCCGGCGCCACGGCCCACCGGCCCGAGCGCCGCCCCTCGGCGACCGCCCCCGACCTGCTGCTGCGCGTCTTCCCGCCGCCCGGCGACCTGGCGCGCACGCTCGGCCCCGCCTACCGGGGGCTGGCGGACGTCTGACGCACGCCCCCGCCGCACTTTCCGCTCCCGTGACTCTGAGCATTCATTCAGTTACCTTGAGTGTGCAGCAGTGCACGGCGACGAAGGGCGGGAGCATGGGATTTTCCTGGGCGCACAGCGGCGCGGCGGCCCTGACGGCGGCCTGGACGGTCACCCTCACGGCGGCGGCCCTGACCGCGGGGCCCGCGCAGGCCCGCGTCGATCACGATCCGTGCGACCGGGAGTTCCAGAAACGCGTCGGCGGCGTGTGGCACACCGTCCAGATCTGCCGCGAGTGGGGCGACGGGGGAAAGATCCCGGTTCACGCGAACACGTCGCTGGAGAGCCCCGTCGTCGGGTGGATCTGGATAGCCGGCGACGACTGGTACGAGTGCGGCCTCAAAGGCGGCCTCTACAACATCGGCGGCGGCGAGTTCGTCCATGACTGGTGGGCCAGGACCATGGCCGACAACGACCGGTGGGGCTACGTCAGTCAGATCTACTTCACAGGCCAGGGGCAGATGGAGGCCGACGCCGGGCTCCGGCTCTGCGACCCCTGATCAGCGGTCCTCGAACGCGGAGGGCACCATGACCCGCACCCCGTTCGGGACCACGCGGAGCCTGATCGGGGTGCGCAGGCGCACCTCGCCGTCGACGTCGGCGGCCATCGGCGGGTCGGTCTCCAGCAGCATCTCCCGGCCCACCACGAACGGCCCGCCCGCCATGCTGCGCCAGCGGCCGGTGGTCGCCCTGATCAGGGTCTCGCCGAGCAGCCGCAGCTTCTTGCCCGAGCCGAGCTGGTAGGCCACCAGCATGCCGTTGTCGATGCTGATGTCCCTGGCCACCTGCCAGCCGCCGTGGAAGCGGCCGTTGGCGATGTTGAGCTGGTGGGTGAGCAGCTCGTGACGCTGGCCCTCCACCGTGATGTACGCACGGAACGGCCGGTGGTTCGGCAGGATCGTCAGCGCGGTCAGCGGATAGGCCGGGCGGCCCACGACGCGCTTGAGCCACGGCTTGACCTTGCCCGCCACCTCGACGGACACCCCGAAGCTGGCCAGGTTGGCGAACGGCCGGTCGTCGGCCATGCCGAGGTCGATGTCGGCCACCTTGCCGGTGAGGAACACCCCGATCGCCCCCGCCAGGTCGAGCGGCAGGCCCAGGCTGCGGGCGAAGTTGTTGGTGGTGCCCAGCGGCAGCACGCCGAGCGCCACGTCGCGGTGGGCGACGTGGCGCACGGCCGAGGAAAGGGTGCCGTCGCCACCGCCCACGATGAGGAGGTCGGGATTGGTGGCCAGCGCCGTGTCGAGCAGGTCGCGCAGCTTCTTGGGGTTGTAGACCGACAGCTCCACCAACGGCTCGAAGCCGAGATTGTGGATGTGGTCGATGACCTCGAAGTAGTGGCGCCGGCCGCGGCGCGAGCGAGTGTTCACCACCACCGCCACCCGGCGATCCCTCCGGATCGCCTCAGTGTGCTCCTCTTTGGTGCGCAGTTCGCTCATGGTCATCAATCGTAGGGGCCGCCGGACGTCCCGGCGGCCCCTACGGACTCAGTTCTTCGGCGGGACCACGTCGACCACGGCCCCCAGGTTGTTGAGCAGCGGCTTCACCAGCTTGAACTGCACGCCGAGCGCCTTGCCCTCGTCACCGGGATTGCCGGTGCCGAGCACGGAGCCGGCGGCCACCTGGCCGTACAGCTCGGTGGCCGGGGTGCCGTTCTTGTTGACCACGCGGGTGGTGTACCTCTGGTCGCCCTTCGACGGCACGACCACCGAGGCGTCGGAGTCGCGGTAGTAGAGCGATCCGTCGATCACCTCGAGGCCCGGGTACCAGGTCTTGGCGTCGGTGAAGGCCGAGACGGCCCGGCCGCCGACGAAGTCCGTGCAGTACTCGCTGAACGGCTCGTCCGCCGCCTCCAGGCACTCCTTGAACGGGTACGGCCGGCCGAAGCCGAACGCGGCGTCGGAGGTCTGGACACGACCCTGGAGGTTCTTGTTGAGCGTCGGGTCCTTCTCGGCCGCGACCCCGGTACGGCGGAACGGCTCGTAGTGGGAGTCCACGACCAGCAGGCTGCCCTTCGGGCCGAGGCTCGGCGGGTTCCTGAGGGTGTCGGCGACGTTGTTGTTGATGTACGTCGAGTCGCGCAGCCACACCAGCAGGCCCGGCGCGTTGTAGGCCAGCTTCTGCACCTTCCACGCCCCGTCGCGGGAGTAGTCGGTGTCGTAGGCGTACTTCAGGCCCTGGTCGAACCCGTCGAAGTTCCGCCACTCGGCGAGGTAGAAGCGGGAGATCTCGCGCTCGCCGTTGTTGCGGGTCCAGCCCTGGCCGCTCGTGTTGGTGAACGTGCCGCCGACGGCCACCCAGCCGTTGTCGCCGCCCTCGACGTCGTCGCTCCACACGGCGGTGCCGCCGTTGGTGAGCTGGAAGTCGTCGACGTGCCAGCCGCGCATCTGGAAGGCGGCGTCGGTGTTGTACGACAGCCGCAGCTTGACCGTCTGCCCGGCGTACGGCGTCAGGTTGACGTAGTCGTGCCGCCAGGCGCCGCCGGTGTCACCGGTGAGGCCGTACTTCTTGTTGCCGAAGGTCGCGAGGTTCTTGTTCGGGTCCGGATAGTCGTCCGGTGTGCTGACCTCGTTGCCGGCCTCGTCGTGGACCTTCTGCTGGGTCCACGTCTCGCCGCCGTCGGTGGAGACCTCGACGAAGCCGTAGTCCCAGTCCACCTCGATCTCGTAGTTGTTCCACATCCACAGCTTGAGATCGGTCCCGGCAGGGACGGGCAGGTCGCGGGTCAGCGAGAGGTTGGCCCAGTCCTGGTCGAGGCCGCTCCACCAGGCGTTCGCGCCGCTGTGCACGTCGATCATCTTCAGCGGCGTGGACGTCAGGTTCACCCGGACGCCGTCCTCGGTGTCCTTGGGCGTGCGCGACGTCTGGCCGACCGTGACGCGCTGACCGGCGTCACCGGGGTTGAACGTCTTCGGGTTCGCCCAGCCGAGCACCCACTTGTCCCACAGGCCCATGTGGCTCGGCATCGACTGGAAGATCGGGCCCGAGTGCGAGCCGCTCGACATCAGGTCCCAGAAGTCCACGGCGGAGCTGGCCTGGCCCGAGGTGTCGTACAGGTCGGGCAGGCCGAGGTCGTGGCCGTACTCGTGGGCGAAGACGCCGACGCCGGAGTCCTCGGGCTGCACGATGTAGTTGGAGATCTTCTTGTCGGTGCCGGGGACCTTGTAGCCGCCGGCGACCGCGCTGGAGTGCGCCCAGATGGCGTAGGTGCCCTCGGCGCCGCCGTCGGCGGACTTGTCCTTGCCGGCGTGCACGAGCACCAGGTGGTCGATGACGCCGTCGGGCTCGACGTGGTTGCCGTCGCCGTCGGAGTCGGAGATGTCCTCGAGGTCGTAGTCAGCCCACGGGAAGTCGGGCTGGGCCTGCGCCAGGGCGTTCACCGAGTCGATGGCGAGCTGCTGGGCGCCGAGCTCGTTGTCCGGGTGGCCGGACATGTCCTGGGGCGCGGCCCCGCAGGCTCCGGCGCCGTACCAGGCCTCGGAGTGGGGGACCTTGATCCAGCCGACGGCCGAGCCGGTGACGGAGTAGGCGCCCTTCGACATCTCCTCGTACATCTTCTTCATCGTGAAGCCGGAGATGTCGATGCCGGGCTTGCCGTCGCGCGGGTCCTTCAGGTCGGGGCGGACGCGCTCAGTGATGCCCGTGTCCGTGTAGAGCATCTTGTTGAAGTGCTCGGTGCTGAAGTTCTCGACCCAGAAGGAGTTGTTGTCCTTGTGCGGCAGCGTGGCCGGGTCGGGGATGTTGTTGTGCAGCGGGCCGTTCTTGAGCGTGCCCGGCGGCTCGGTCACGCAGTCGTTGGCGCCGCTGTTGGTCGTGCGCGGCCGCCTGAACCCGGAGAAGTCGTCGTTGGCCTGGTCGTTGAACTCGACGAGGACCGTCAGCAGCTTGGCCGTACGGGTCTGGTCGGCCTTCTTCATCCACTCGGCGGGGTTGCGGCCCGTCTTGACCGCCTGCGCCTCGCGGGCGGCCAGAATGCGGCCGGCGGCCGGGTTGCCGCTGGTGAACTTCCGGTCGAACTTCTCCGCCGGCGTGAGCGAGCGGGACTTCTGGTCGGTGACCTTGGGGTCCGCCGGGTCCTTCTCGTCGCGCGGCGGAGCGTAGTTGATGTAGAAGTCCGAGGCCGCGGGCTCGTAGTTCGCCACGGAAGACGCATGAGCACCGGGAACGGACAGCGCGGCGCCAAGGAGGGCTACCGCGGGAAGTGTTGCTAACAGGCGCTTTGTGCTGGGCACCAGGAACCCTCTCTGCCCGGGATCACCGGGCGCAATGGCCATGGGGTGTGCAATGCCGGACGCTAGAGGTTTGGTAAAGGGATCGTAAAGTACGTTGTGGAAACGTAACTAAATCACGACATTTAGAACAACACGCCTGCGGCGAAAACCCCACCTGCGATAGCGCCGCCGTAACAGAGGATCGCGATCACCACGTCGAACCTGGCGATGCCGAACAACTCCTCGCTGGTGTGGCGGATCCGGTGCGCGGCGTGGAACAGGCACAGCACGGCGACCGCGAGCAGCGCCAGCCGTACGACGACACTGCCGAGCAGGCCCCGCAGGTGCTCGGCCGTCGGCCAGTCGAGCACGCCGAGCGGCATGAGCACCCCGAACAGCAGCACGAGCACCGGCAGCAGGAACGCCGCCACCACTCCCCCGCCGCTGAACAGCAGCCACAGGTACGGCTCCGGCGAGCGTCTCATTGAAACCCCCGCAGGACGAAGAAGGCGATGACCGCCGAGACGACCAGCCAGAGCGAGTGATTGCCGCCCTGGATCATCCAGGCCGGCAGCCGGTAGCCGTCCAGGCGGACGACGGTGGCCTTGGGCGCCAGGTTCAGGAACGTGATCGTGTGGAACGTGGTCGCGGCCAGGGCGACGACGTTGATCGCGATCATCCAGGGCCGGGCCGCCAGCGCGGCGAACGTCTCCAGGCTCCCGCCGAGCACCGCGTCGGCCAGCATCAGCGTGAACACGACCGACCAGGCCACGAAGACGCTGGTCAGCTCGCGCAGCACGAACAGGGTGTAGGCGCGGGTGCGGGTGAACCAGAGGGGGTCGCGCCGCGGCCGGTAGGCGGCCCCCGGGGTGGCCCGGTCGCCGGCCGTCATCGTTTGCTCCACGGCAGCACCGAGCGCAGGGCGGCGGTCAGCTTGTAGCGCTGGATGGCCTCGGCCGGGTCCACGTGCTTGGGGCAGGCCCTGGTGCACTCGCCGACGAAGGTGCAGCCCCACACGGCCTCCTCCAGGTTCAGCACGTCGAACCGGTCGCCCATGTCGCGCGAGTCCAGGTTGTAGCGCTGGGCCAGCGCGATCGCGGCCGGGCCGAGGAAGTCGGGGTCGAGCACGTAGACAGGGCAGGCCGAGTAGCAGAGCAGGCAGTTGATGCACATGCTGTACTGCTTGTACGCGTCGAGCTGCTCGGGCGTCTGGGCGTACTCCGTGGTCAGCGGCAGCTCCTCGCCCTCCCTGATGAGCCAGGGCCGCACGGACGACAGCTTGGCCAGGAAGTCGTCGATGTCCACGACCAGGTCCCGGATGACGGGGAAGCCCTTCAGCGGCTCGATCCTGACCGGGCCCTCGCCGTACTCGGTGAGGAAGGTGCCGCAGGTCAGCCTGGGCTCGCCGTTGACGGTCATGCCGCACGAACCGCAGACACCCATCCGGCAGGACCAGCGGTAGGACAGGCTGCCGTCGAGCTGGTCCTTGATGTAGTTGAGCCCGTCGAGCACCGCCCAGTCGGTCATGAGCGGCACGTCGTAGCCCTGGAACACCGGCTCGGTGTCCTCACCCGGCCGATATCGGGAGACCTCCACCCGGATCGTGCGCGTGGCCGCCGCCTGCCGTACCGCTTCGGTGGTGTCAGTCACGGCCATAGACCCTTTCTCCGGGAGGCCAGCGGGTGATCGTCACGGGCAGCAGGCCGACGGACGGCGTGCCGTCTGGTGCGCGGTGCACGAGCGAGTGCGCCAGGAAGGCGTCGTCGTCCCTGGCGGTGAAGTCGGTGCGCTGGTGGGCGCCGCGCGACTCCTGCCTGTTCAGCGCGCAGGCCACGATGGTCTGCGCGACCTCCAGCATGGTGTGCAGCTCCTGCAGGGTGATCAGTTCGGTGTTGAAGGCGGTGCTGGTGTCGTCGACGCGGGCCTCCTCAGCGCGCTCGCGCAGGTCCGCGAGCGTGTCGACGGCCTTGCTGAGCACGTCGCCCGTGCGGTAGATGCCGGCCGCCCCTTCGAGCGTGTGCTGCATCTCCTCGCGCAGGTCGGCGATGCGCTCGCCTTTCCCGCTGCCCTCGCGCGCGCGTTCCAACCGCCTGCGCTCGTCCTCCCCCTGGCTCCGCACGACGGCCGTCTCCGGCTCCCGGTGCGTCTTGGCGAACTCGGCGGCGGCGAGCCCGGCCCGGCGGCCGAAGACGAGGATCTCGGGCAGCGAGTTGGAGCCGAGCCGGTTGGCGCCGTTGATGCTGACGCAGGCCGTCTCGCCCGCGGCGTACAGGCCGGCGATCGGGGTGGCGCCGTCGATGTCGGTGTGGACGCCGCCCATCATGTAGTGCACGACCGGGCGTACCGGGATGAGGTCGGTGGCCGGGTCGAGGTTCTGGTAGCTCCTGCAGAGCTCGCGCACGAACGGGATGCGGGAGTCGATCTTGCGCTCGCCGAGGTGGCGCAGGTCCAGATAGACGACGGGGCCGTACGGTGTGTCCACGGTGCGGCCCTTGCGCTGCTCGGCCACGAACGCCTGGGAGAGCCGGTCGCGCGGGCCCAGCTCCATGCTGCGCAGCTTCGGCGTGGGCGTGGGGGTGCCGAGGTCGTAGTCCTGGAGGTAGCGGTAGCCGTCCTTGTTGATCAGCCAGCCGCCCTCCGCTCTGGCCGCCTCGGTGATGAGGATGCCGGTGAACGGCAGGCCGGTCGGGTGGTACTGGACGAACTCCATGTCCTTCAGCGGCGCTCCGGCCCGGTAGGCCAGGGCCATGCCGTCGCCGGTCTTGATGGCGGCGTTCGTGGTGAAGGGGAAGACCTTGCCGCAGCCGCCGGTGGCCAGGATGACGGTCCTGGCGGAGATGGTCTCGATCCGGCCGGTCCTGATCTCGACGGCCACGACACCGTGGACGCGGCCGTCGTCGACGAGGAGGCTGGTGACGAACCACTCGTCGTACCTGATGACGTCCTGGTACTTGAGGGTCGTCTGGAAGAGCGTGTGCAGGAGGTGGAAGCCGGTCTTGTCGGCGGCGTACCAGGTGCGCATCTTCTTCATGCCGCCGAACGGGCGGACGGCGACGCGGCCGTCGCTCTCGCGGCTCCAGGGGCAGCCCCAGTGCTCGAGCTGGATCAGCTCCTGGGGCGCCTCGGCCACGAACGCCTCGACCGCGTCCTGGTCGCAGAGCCAGTCACCACCGGAGATCGTGTCGTAGCAGTGCTCGTCGAGCGTGTCACCGAGGCCGATCACCGCGGCGGCGCCGCCCTCGGCGGAGACGGTGTGGCTGCGCATCGGGTAGACCTTCGACACGACCGCCACGGTGAGCGAGGGGTCCGTTTCGGCGACCGCGATGGCCGCCCGCAGGCCCGCTCCGCCTCCTCCGACGATGAGCACATCGATCATTGAGTCACTTCCCGTGGTCCGGTTGTATCGGGTCCTTCACCCGCTTGCCGTCGTGGCGGATGGCGGACAGGTGGATGCTTCCGTCGTGGTACTCGTGACGGATCCGCCGGCAGCCACAGTCGAAGAGCTGGTCCCTGATGACCAGGCCGTAGCCGTCGTCGTCGAGGAGACGTTCACCGCCGGACTTCTTCCCGCAGGGGGCCGTCTCGGGATCGAAGGGAATCTTCGTACCGGTCATCGCCGATCTCCTTAGATAGGCGAAACGTCATCTCCACACAAGCACCGCGATCAGGTTCGGGAAAGGGTCAGCCGGGCGCGTCCTGGCGCGGCGGCGCCTCGGGGGTCTCCGGGGTGTCGCCGGAGGTCTCGCTCTCTTCGACCTCGGGGGTCTCGTCCGGTTGTTCCCTGGGGTAGTGCAGGTCGAAGGCCGGTCTCTCGGAACGGATCGGCGGCATCGAGGTGAAGTTGTGCCGTGGCGGCGGGCAGCTCGTGGCCCACTCCAGCGAGTTGGCGTAGCCCCAGGGGTCGTCCAGCGTGACCTTGGGCGCGCGCCTGGCGGTCTTGAACACGTTGTAGAGGAAGGGCAGCGTCGAGGCCCCGAGCAGGAACGCCCCGACGGAGGAGATCTCGTTGAGCGTGGTGAAGCCGTCGGCCGCGCTGTAGTCGGCGTAGCGCCGGGGGAAGCCGACCTGGCCGAGCCAGTGCTGCACCAGGAACGTGGTGTGGAAGCCGATGAACAGCGTCCAGAAGTGCACCTTGCCGAGCCGGTCGTCGAGCATCCGGCCGGTCATCTTCGGCCACCAGAAGTAGAAGCCGGAGAACATCGCGAACACCACGGTGCCGAAGACCACGTAGTGGAAGTGGGCGACCACGAAATAGGTGTCGCTGATGTGGAAGTCGAGGGGCGGCGAGGCCAGGATGACCCCGGTCAGCCCGCCGAGCAGGAACGTCACCAGGAACCCGATCGCGAACAGCATCGGCGTCTCGAAGCTCAGATGGCCCCGCCACATCGTGCCGATCCAGTTGAAGAACTTCACGCCGGTGGGCACCGCGATGAGGAACGTCATGAACGAGAAGAACGGCAGCAGCACCTGCCCGGTGGGGAACATGTGGTGCGCCCACACGGTCATCGACAGCCCGGCGATGGCGATGGTCGCGCCGATCAGGCTCATGTAGCCGAACAGCGGCTTGCGGCTGAACACCGGGATCACCTCGGAGATGATCCCGAAGAACGGCAGCGCGATGATGTAGACCTCGGGATGGCCGAAGAACCAGAACAGGTGCTGCCAGATCAGCGCCCCGCCGTTCTCCGAGGCGAAGACCTGGGTGCCCAGCTTGCGGTCCGACTCCAGCACCAGCAGCGCCGCGGCCAGCACGGGGAAGGCCATCAGCACGAGCATGCTGGTCAGCAGCACGTTCCAGGTGAACAGCGGCATCCGGAACATCGTCATGCCCGGGGCCCGCATGCCGATGATCGTGGTGATGAAGTTGACCGCGCCGAGGATCGTGCCCAGGCCCGACAGCGCCAGCCCCATGATCCACAGATCGGCGCCGACCTGCGGCGAGTGGATCGAGGACGACAGCGGCGTGTAGGCGAACCAGCCGAAGTCGGCCGCCCCGCCCGGGGTGAAGAACCCGGCCACCACCATCAGCCCGCCGAACAGGAACAGCCAGTACGCCACCGCGTTCAGCCGCGGGAACGCCACGTCGGGCGCGCCGATCTGCAGCGGCATGACCACGTTCGCGAACCCTGCGAACAGCGGGGTGGCGAACAGCAGCAGCATGACCGTGCCGTGGATGGTGAAGAGCTGGTTGTACTGCTGCTGGCTGACGATCTGCATGCCGGGCGCGGCGAGCTCGGCCCTGATGAACATGGCCATCACGCCCGCCACAAGGAAGAACCCGAACGAGGTGATCAGGTAGAGGTACCCGATGACCTTGTGGTCGGTCGTCGAAAGCCAGGACGCGATGACCGTCCCGGTACGGCGGCGCCTGACCTGCTCGATCGAGGTCTCTCGAACGGTCGTCACGGCTGCTCCCTCCAGCGCGGAGTTTTGCCTGCCCCGATCTACCCATTCCACGCCAACGATCGCCGCGGGGGAAGTCGTTCTTTAACATTCGCGTGCGAGAGCTTTGACAGCGGCCCCGTCCACATTCCGGATAGCCGCCGGTTCACCAGGTGACATCTTCTATCCTTCGTAGCCGAACCGACTCGGAGGAGATGCTCGTGACCGCTCAGCGTGACTACGCCGACCTCGTCCAGCGAGGGCTCTCGCTCGACCTCACCAGGGGCAAGCCGTCGCCGCGCCAGCTCGACCTCTCCAACCGGATGCTCGGGCTGCCCGAGTCGTACCGGGCGGCCGACGGCACCGACGGCCGCAACTACGGCAACCTGCAGGGCCTGGCCGAGCTGCGCGAGCTGTTCGCGCCGCTGGTCCAGGTGCCGGCCGGCCAGCTCGTCGTCGGCGGCAACGCCAGCCTGACGCTGATGCACGACACGATCGTGCACGCGCTGTTGACGCCGATGCCGGGCGCCGCGCGCCGGTGGGTGGAGGAGCCGGAGATCACGTTCCTGTGCCCGGTCCCCGGATACGACCGGCATTTCACGATCTGTGAGCGGTTCGGGATCAAGATGGTCCCGGTGCCGATGAACGCCGACGGTCCCGACATGGACGTGGTCGAGCGGCTGGTCGCCGACGACGCGAGCGTCAAGGGCATCTGGTGCGTGCCGAAGTACAGCAACCCGTCGGGCATCGTCTACGGCGACGAGACGGTCCGCAGGCTGGCCGCCATGACCACGGCCGCCCCCGACTTCCGCATCTTCTGGGACAACGCGTACGCGGTGCACCACCTCACCGACAGCCCGGCCGAGCTGGCCGACATGCTCGCGCTCAGCGCCGAGCACGGCAACGCCGACCGTGTCTTCGTCTACGCCTCCACCTCCAAGGTGACCATGGCGGGCTCCGGCGTGTCGTTCTTCGGCTCCTCGCCGGCGAACGTCAAGTGGTTCCTGCACAACACCTCGAAGCAGTCCATCGGCCCCGACAAGATCAACCAGCTCCGCCACGTGGAGTTCCTGCGCGACGCCGAGGGTGTGGCCGAGCACATGCGGCGGCACGCCGAGCTGCTCGGGCCGAAGTTCGAGCTGGTGGACAAGGTGCTGGCCGAGCGGCTCGGCGACCTGGCCACCTGGACGAGCCCGAAGGGCGGCTACTTCATCAGCCTGGAGGTGCCGCACGCCGCCGAGGTCGTGGCCAAGGCCAAGGCCGCGGGCATCGCGCTCACGCCGGCGGGGGCCACGCACCCGTACGGCAAGGACCCGGAGGACCGCACGATCAGGATCGCGCCGAGCTACCCGGAGCTGGACGAGCTGGAGCAGGCCATCACCGGCTTGGCCGTCTGCGTCCGCCTGGTGGCCGAGGAGCGGGGCTGACCGCCCTCAGCGGTGGCCGTTGCCCCTGAAGCCGAAGATGTACTCGCGCGTCTCGCTCGGATGGAACGAGACGCCGACCCCCGGCTCGAAGGCGACGTTGTCGCGGGTGCAGTAGTAGAGGCTCTCCCAGACGGCCAGGGCCTTCTCCCTGGCCGGGGCCTCGATGCCGTCGCGCTTGCGGGCGCCGTACGAGCCGAGCACGTTGAGCAGGCCGAAGCCCCAGAACAGGCCCGTCAAGCAGAACGGGGCGAGCAGCACCTCGCCCCACTTCGGGTCCTGCCCCATCGCGATCACCAGCGACACGACCAGGTGGACGAGGGCCGCGACGAGAAGCAGCACGTAACCCTGGTTCCTGGCCCACGGCGTGTAGTGGCGGCTGGGGAAGGACAGCCAGACCGCGAGCTGCGTGCGGCCCATGACATGCTTCGACGCGCCCAGGGACGCGGCCATGGGCAGATCGGCGACCTCACGCGCGGCCGGTAACCTGACCCGCCCGATCTTGTACGTGGTTCCGGCGGCGACCGCGCCGGGGACCGCGACAAGCTGGTCAGTCTCCGAACACACCGGGCACCTGACTTCCACCTGGGCAGTCTGGCCTTAAGGAACGCACTGCGCAAACCGTAGGGTGCATAGTGTGAGACCGATTGATGCCTTGGTGAACTCTCTGTCCGAAGCGCGGGTCGTGACCGACCCTGACGTGATCGACTCCTATGCCCGCGATCGCACGTTCCTGGAGCCGGGCAAGCCGCTCGGCGTGGTGCTCGCCACCTCCCGTGACGACGTGGTGACGACCTTGAAGTGGGCCACCGAGCACCGGGTTCCGGTCGTGCCGCGCGGCGGGGGCACCGGCCTGGCGGGCGCCTCCGTCGCCGGGGACGGCGCGATCATCCTGTCGCTGGCCAAGATGACCGCGATCAGGGAGCTCCTTCCCGGCGACGAGATCGCCGTCGTCGAGCCGGGCGTCATCACCGCCGACCTGGACCGGGCCGCCAGGGAGCACGGCCTCATGTACGCCCCGGACCCGTCCTCGTACGAGATCTCCACGATCGGCGGCAACCTGGCCACCAACGCCGGCGGCCTGCGCTGCGTCAAGTACGGCGTGACCAGGGACTCGGCGCTCGGCCTCGAGGTCGTGCTGGCCGACGGGCGGATCCTGAACACCGGACGCCGCACGATGAAGGGCGTCACCGGCTACGACCTGACCGGCCTGTTCGTGGGCTCGGAGGGCACCCTCGGCGTGATCACCGCCGCCACGGTGCGGCTGCGCCGCGCGCCGGTCGCGCCGCCGGCGACGTTCGCGGCCGAGTTCGGCTCGCTGCGCGACGCCGGGGCGGCCGTGTCGGCGATCATGGCGGCCGGCTGCCAGCCGTCGCTCATGGAGCTGCTCGACCGGGCCACCCTGCAGGCCATCGACGAGTGGCGCAACATCGGGCTGGAGCCGACGACGCAGGCCATGCTGATCGGCCAGTCCGACGCGGCCGACGCGCAGGTCATGGCCGAGCGCATGGAGCGGCTGTGCATGGAGAACGGGGCCTCGTTCGTGGCCGTGTCCTCCAGCCCGGAGGAGACCGAGGAGCTGATCGGGCTGCGGCGGCTGGCGTACGGGGCCAAGGAGCGCCAGGGCTCGTGCCTGGTCGAGGACGTGTGCGTGCCGCGGTCGGTACTGCCCGACATGATCACCGCGATCGAGGCGGCGGCGGTGCGGCACGGCGTGCGGATCGCCACGGTGGCGCACGCCGGCGACGGCAACCTGCATCCGGTCTTCATCTTCGAGCACGGCACCGTGGAGCCGCCCCCGGAGGTGTGGGCGGCGGCGGACGAGGTGTTCCGGCGCGCGCTGGAGTTCGGCGGCACGCTCACCGGCGAGCACGGGGTGGGGCTGCTGAAGCAGCGCTGGCTGGCGCTGGAGTCGGGGCCGGTGGGCACCGAGGTCCAGCGGGGGATCAAGGCGGTTTTCGACCCGCTGGGCATTCTCAATCCGGGCAAAGCGATTTGATCTCGGCTTGACCAAGCCGTGACCTTGGGTCCGGATGTGCACACGACCTGGGAGAAAACACTGACTTTTCTCGTCAGAACGTGAAACTTCTGACACGTCCGGCAGACGCCCCAAGCATCACGCTGGTAGCGTTTTGCCACATCTATTGGGTTGTAATGGGGGTCCGACGTGAATCAGTTCCAGCCGTTGGCGGCGGACGATCCGCGGCGGCTGGGGGCGTATGACATCGTCGCCCGGCTCGGCGAGGGCGGCCAGGGAGTTGTCTATCTGGGCAAGAACGACTCCGGGGAACAGGCCGCGGTCAAGCTGCTGCACCACGCCCTGGTGGCCGACGCCGACGCCAGGACCCGGTTCCTGCGCGAGGTCGCGGTGGCGCAGCGGGTGGCCCGGTTCTGTACCGCTCCCGTGCTGCACGCCGACCTTGACGGGAGCCGGCCGTACATCGTGAGCGAGTACGTGCCCGGTCCCTCGCTGCGCGAGCTCGTCCTCAACGAGGGCCCGCGGCGGGGCGCGGCGCTGGAACGGCTGGCGATCAGTACGGCCACCGCGCTCGCCGCCATTCACCGGGCCGGCATCCTGCATCGCGACTTCAAGCCCGCCAACGTGCTCATGGGCCCCGAGGGTCCCGTGGTGATCGACTTCGGCATCGCCCGCGCGCTGGACTCTCCCGGCGCGACGGCCACGGGGATGGCCATGGGGACGCCTTCGTACCTGGCGCCCGAGCAGCTCAGCGGGGCCGCGGTGTCGGAGGCGGCCGACGTGTTCGCGTGGGGCGTCACGATGGTGTTCGCCGCGACCGGCAAGCCCGCGTTCGGCGCCGACTCCATTCCCGTGGTGATGAACCGGATCCTGAACGAGGAGCCGGAGCTCGGGAAGATGGAGGGCGGCGTGCTGGGCGACCTGGTGGCCGCCTGCCTGTCCAAGGACCCGGCCCAGCGGCCCAGCGCCGACGAGCTGATCATCCGTCTGACGGGCCAGCCCGCCCCGAAGGCCGCCATCGAGCCGGTCACCGGCGCCCAGGCCGGCGCGGTCGCCGGCGCTGAGGGATCCGGCGGTCGCACGGGTTCGCAGAGCGGCGCCGCCGGTTCCGGCCAGGGCGCCGGTACAGGTGCCGGTTCCGGGAAGGACTATCCCGGCCCCTGGACTCAGCCGACCGGCCCGCACGCCGTCGGCAGCCCGCTCCAGACCGGTCCGCAGCCCGTGGCCCCGCCTCAGACGGGCGACTACGGCCAGGCCGCGGCCGCCGCGGCCCAGCTCCCCGGTCAGCAGCTCCCCGGTCAGGGTGGCCCGGTCCATGGCGGTGTGCCTGGCGGTATGCCCGGTGGCGCGGCCCAGGGCGGGCCCGGTGGCCAGGCGCAGAGCGGCCAGCAGGGCGGCCGGCAGGGTGGCCAGCAGGGCGCGATGCCGCATGGCGGCCCGCACGCCGGCGGCCCCCAGAGCGGGATGCCCCAGCCCGGGATGCCGGGCGGCCCCGGGATGGCAGGCGCGGCCGGGATCGCGGGTGGGCCTGGGATGGCCGACGCTCAGCCCGGTGCAATGGGTCAGCCCGGTGCCATGGGTCAGGCCGGAGGCATGAACCAGCCCGGTGCCATGGGCCCGGGCGGAAACATGGGGCAGGCCGGAGGCGTCGGCGGCGCCATGAGCCAGGCCGGCGCCATGGGTGGTCAGGGTGCCATGGGTCACCCCGGCAACATGAATCAGGCCGGGGCGCACGGTGGGGTGGCGGCCGGGATTGCGGCTCAGGGTCCCGGTGGGCAGCGTTTTCCGGCGGGAGCCGCAGGTGGAAAGCCTGGTGGGACGGCCGACGGGGCGCCGGCCAAGCAGCGGCGTACGCTGACGCTCGCCCTGTCCGGAGCCGCCGCGGCGGCGCTCCTTGTGGTCGTCGGCGCCGTGGTGGTGCAGGCGAACAGCAAGGAGGTGCCGGTGGTGGCCGTGGGCAACTCCTCCAACAAGAGCACCTCGGGCGACGGCTCGGGCGCGGGCCAGCCGCCGGCCTCCACCGACCAGCAGACCGTGGTCCCGGTGCTTCCGAGCACCGACGTCTCGGTGCCGGTCCTGGACATCGAGACCGAGGACGGCGAGAAGCCCAAGGAGAACAAGGGGTCCAAGGAGCCCATCGCCCAGGTTCCGACCGTGGTGACCGAGGCGCCGCGGCCCCAGACGACCACGAAGCGCCCCGACCCGGAGCCCACTCCGACCAAGAGCAAGAAGAAGGTCGACACGACCATGGTCGAGCCCGACATGGAGCCGACCACCAGGCCGACGACCTCTTCCGGGCCGAACACCACGTCCGCGCCCACCAAGAACCCGACGACCAAGCCGACGGTGAAGCCGACCACCAAGCCCACCACCAAGCCGACGGTGAAGCAGCCGTACAAGAGCACGTTCACCCCCACGAGGGTCTGCGGCCCGGGCTACAAGGTGATCGACAGTCGCTCGCTGGGCAGCGCCACCATCTACCTGGCCTACAACGCCAGCGCCCGGATGAACTGCGTGGCGACCCTGTCGGCCATGGTCTATCCGAACAAGGTCCAGATGAACGCCATCCTCCAGGTGAAGGGCGGCGCCAGCGGGAGCAACCCGGGCAAGTTCACCGCGTACGCGGGGCCGGTGCGCCTGTCGGCGTACAAGAAGTGCGTGATCTGGGGCGGCACCTGGGGCACGAAGACCTGGAAGTCCGGCTGGAGCCACTGCACCTGATCGGTCCACGATGATGAGCCGCCGTCCGGATGACCGGGCGGCGGCTCTCTCTGTTTCCGGGAGCCGCACTGCGCTACGGTAATTGACGTGATCGTCAGATCTCCGATGCCGACGTCCAAAGGTCGGCGGACGCGGGCCGCGCTGCTGCAGGCCGGGCGCGAGGCGTTCGAGGAGCACGGCTACGACGCCGTGCGGATCGACGACGTCTGCGGGCGGGCCGGGGTCTCCCACGGCACCTTCTACACCTACTTCGGCTCCAAGGAGGCGCTGTTCGGCGAGGTGGCGGAGGCGGTGGTCGGCGAGATGTTCGCGGCGAGCGTCGTCGGCGCGGCGGCCCCCGACGACCCCTACGCCCGCATCGAGGCGGCCAACCGGCTCTACCTGCGGGCCTGGGCCGCCAACTCGCGCCTGGTGCGGATGTTCGAGCAGGCCGCCACCGCCGACGGCCGGTTCGGGCGGCTGCTGCTGGAGCTGCGCGAGGTGTTCGTGCGCCGGGGCGCGGAAGGGCTGCGGCGGCTGCAGGAGCAGGGGCTGGCCGACCCGTCGCTCGACCCCCGGCTGACCGCGATCATGCTGGGCGGGATGGTGGAGCACTTCGCCCACGTCTGGCTGGACCTCGGCGAGCAGGCCGACGAGGAGACGGCCGTGGGTCACCTGACCCGGCTGTGGGCACGGGCCATCGGATTGACGTCGGCGTCAGTTCCGGGCAGTCCACGTTCGCCAGGCTCGGCCCCCACGTCGGCGTCGGCTGCGGCTCCGGCGTCGGTTCCGGCCCTGGCGTTTCCGGAGGAGGAGGACGTGTGATCAGGAGCAGGCTCGACACGGGCGGCGAGGAGCACCGGCTGCGGCGCGAGGCGATGCTCGCCAAGCTGGCCGAGCTCGACGCCGAGCACGCCAAGGCGGTGGGCGGAGGCGGCGAGAAATACGTCGAGCGCCACCGCCGCCGCGGCAAGCTCCTGGCCAGGGAGCGCATCGAGCTGCTGGTCGACCCCGACTCCCCCTTCCTGGAGCTGTCGCCGCTGGCCGCGTGGGGCAGCGAGTTCCCCGTCGGGGCGAGCATGGTGTCGGGGATCGGGGTGATCGAGGGCGTCGAGTGCGTGATCACGGCCAACGACCCCACGGTGCGCGGCGGGTCCTCGAACCCCTGGACGCTGAAGAAGAGCCTGCGGGCGGCCGACATCGCGCTGCGCAACCGGCTCCCGTACGTGAACCTGGTCGAGAGCGGCGGCGCGGACCTGCCGACGCAGAAGGAGATCTTCATCCCGGGCGGGCAGATCTTCCGGGACCTGACCCGGCTGTCGGCGGCGGGGATCCCGACCATCGCGCTCGTGTTCGGCAACTCCACGGCCGGTGGCGCCTACGTGCCCGGGATGAGCGACTACGTGGTGATGGTGCGGGAGCGCGCCAAGGTGTTCCTGGGCGGGCCGCCGCTGGTGAAGATGGCCACCGGCGAGGAGTCCGACGACGAGTCCCTGGGTGGGGCCGAGATGCACGCCAGGGTCAGCGGGCTGGCCGACCACTTGGCGCACGACGAGCACGACGCGCTGCGGATCGGGCGGCAGATCGTCCGCTCGCTCGACTGGCGCAAGCGGGGCCTCGTGCCCGGCGCGAACGTGCGCGAGCCCGCCTACCCGGCCGACGAGCTGCTCGGCATCGTGCCCGAGGACCTCAAGGTGCCGTTCGACCCGCGGGAGGTGCTCGCGCGGGTGGTGGACGGCAGCGAGTTCGAGGAGTTCAAGCCGCTCTACGGCGCCTCGCTGGTGACGGGGTGGGCGCGGATCCACGGCTACCCGGTGGGCGTGCTGGCCAACGCGCGCGGGGTGCTGTTCAGCGAGGAGTCGCAGAAGGCCACGCAGTTCATCCAGCTCGCGAACCAGTCGCGCACGCCGCTGGTGTTCCTGCAGAACACGACCGGCTACATGGTCGGCAAGGACTACGAGCAGGGCGGGATCATCAAGCACGGGGCCATGATGATCAACGCGGTGTCCAACTCGACGGTCCCCCACCTGACCGTCGTCATGGGGGCCTCGTACGGGGCCGGCAACTACGGCATGTGCGGGCGGGCGTACGATCCCCGTTTCCTGTTCAGCTGGCCGAGCGCCAAGTCGGCGGTGATGGGACCCGCCCAGCTCGCCGGGGTGCTGTCGATCGTGGGCCGGGCGTCGGCCGCGGCGAAGGGGCGGACGTACGACGAGGAGGGCGACGCGGCGATGCGTGCCATGGTGGAGGCCCAGATCGAGGCCGAGTCACTGGCGTTCTTCCTGTCAGGACGCCTGTACGACGACGGGGTCATCGATCCCCGCGACACGCGTACCGTGCTGGGCATGTGCCTGTCGGCGGTCAACAGCGCGCCGGTGCCGGAGCCGGCCGGGTTCGGGGTGTTCCGGCCGTGATCACCCGTCTGCTCGTCGCGAACCGGGGCGAGATCGCCCGCCGCGTCTTCCGCACCTGCCGCTCGCTCGGCATCTCCACGGTCGCCGTCTACGCGGACCCCGACGCGGACGCGCCGCACGTGGCCGAGGCCGACCTGGCCGTACGCCTGCCGGGCGCGCGGCCCGCCGACACCTACCTGGACGTCGAACGCGTCCTGGCGGCCTGCCGGGAGTCCGGCGCGGACGCCGTGCACCCCGGCTACGGCTTCCTGTCGGAGAACGCCGGCTTCGCGCGGGCCGTGCTGGCGGCCGGCCTGACGTGGGTCGGCCCGCCGCCCGAGGCCATCGCGGCCATGGGCGCCAAGATCGAGGCGAAGCGCCTGATGACGGAGGCCGGGGTGCCCGTCCTGCCGTCGCTCGACCCCGACGCGCCCGGGGAGTTCCCGCTGCTGGTGAAGGCGTCCGCCGGCGGCGGCGGGCGGGGCATGCGGATCGTGCGCGCGGCCGGGGAGCTGGCGCGGGAGGTCGAGTCGGCGCGGCGCGAGGCCACGGCGGCGTTCGGCGACGGCACCGTGTTCGCCGAGCCGCTGCTGGAGCGGGCCAGGCACGTCGAGGTCCAGGTGCTGGCCGACCGGCACGGGAATGTGTGGGCGCTGGGCGAGCGCGAGTGCAGCGTGCAGCGGCGCCACCAGAAGGTGGTCGAGGAGTGCCCCTCGCCCGGGATCTCCGGCGAGACGCGGGAGCGGCTCTACGACGCCGCCGTCAAGGCCGCCAGGAAGATCGGCTACGTCGGGGCCGGGACGGTCGAGTTCCTGGTCAAAGGGGACCGGGTGGCGTTTCTGGAGATGAACACCCGGCTCCAGGTCGAGCATCCGGTCACCGAGCTGGTCTACGGGGTCGATCTCGTACGGCTGCAGCTCGAGGTGGCCGAGGGCGCCGTACTGCCGGCGGAGCCGCCCGCGCCCTCCGGGCACGCGGTCGAGGCGCGGCTCTACGCGGAGGACTCCGGCTATCTGCCCCAGACCGGGGTGTTGCGGCGGTTCGAGGTGCCCGGGGAGGTGCGCGTCGACTCCGGGGTGGAGTCGGGGTCGGTGGTGTCGCCGTACTACGACGCGATGCTGGCCAAGATCGTCGCCCATGGGCCGACGCGGGCGGCGGCGGTGCGCAGGCTGGTGGCGGCGCTGCGCGGGGCGAGGCTGCACGGGCTGACGACGAACCGGGATCTGCTCCTGAAGGTCCTGACCCATGCGGAGTTCGCCGCAGGAGACACCCACACCGACTTCCTCGCCCCGGACGGCCCCGTCGCGGCCGTCACCACGCCCGTCACCACGCCCGCCGGCGCGCCCGCCGTCGACGACCTGGCGGTCCTGGCCGCCGCCCTCGCGCTCGCCGCCGCCAACCGCCGCCGGGCGAAGGTGCTGGCGGGCCTGCCCGGCGGCTGGCGCAACGTCCGCTCCCAGCCTCGCCGGGCCCGCTTCGAGGAGGCCGAGGTCGTCTACGACCCGCTGCCCGAAGGCGTCACCGTGGTCGCCGCGGACCCGTGCCGGGTGATCCTGGAGCGCGGCGGTGTGCGGCGCGCGTTCGAGGTGTCTCGCTACGACGACGGAATGGTGTACGTCGACCACCCCGGCGGCCACGCCGAGCTGACCCCCGTCCCCCACCTCCCCGAGCCGGCCGAGCACGTCGCCCCCGGCTCCCTCCTGGCTCCCATGCCGGGCACCGTGCTGCGGGTCGAGGTGGCGGCCGGTGACCGGGTGACCAAGGGGCAGGCGGTGCTGGTGCTCGAGGCGATGAAGATGGAGCATCGGATCGCCGCGCCGTCGGATGGCGTGGTGGCCGGCGTACACGTGGAGAAGGGCCGGCAGGTCGACGCGGGCGCCGTGCTGGCGATCATCCAGGAGGGGAACTCATGAGCCTGGTGCATCAGGACCTGGCGGGGGGCGTGGCGACCATCACGCTGGACTCGCCGCCCAACCGCAACGCGCTGTCCGTACGCCTGCTCGGCGACCTGTCGGACCGGCTGCGCTGGGCGCTGGCCGAGCCGCTGGCCAGGGTGATCGTGCTGACCGCCACCGGCACGGTGTTCTGCTCCGGGGCCGACCTCAAGGAGCAGCGGCGTTCCGGGGCGCCGGTGACGGCGTCGTTCCCGGAGATCCTGGAGTTGATCTGGGACAGCCCCAAACCGGTCGTCTGCCGCCTCAACGGCACCGCGCGGGCGGGCGGACTGGGGCTGGTGGCGGCGTGCGACTTCGCCGTCGCGCCGCTGACGGCGTCGTTCGCGTTCACCGAGGTACGCCTGGGCGTCGTGCCCGCCATGATCTCGGTCCCGGTGCTCAGGAGGCTGAGCCCGCGCGCCGCGGCCGAATACTTCCTGACCGGCGAGGTGTTCGACGCCGCGACGGCGGCGGAGATCGGGCTCCTGTCGCGTGCCGTGCCGGAGGAGAAGCTGGACGCCACCGTCGCCCACTACGCCGAGTCGCTGATGCGGGGCGGGCCTGAGGCGCTGGCGATCACGAAACGGCTGGTCAGGGAGGTGCCCGCGATGCCGTTCGCGGAGGGGCTGCGGCGGATGACCGAGCTGTCCGCCGAACGCTTCACCTCGGAGGAGGGCCAGGAGGGCATCGCCGCGTACGTGGGCAAGCGGCCCCCCGCGTGGGTCCCGCCGGAGGTGTGAACGTGACGCCCCTGCGCATCGCGAACTGCAGCGGCTTCTACGGCGACCGGCTCTCGGCCGCCAAGGAGATGGTCGAGGGCGGGCCGATCGACGTGCTCACCGGCGACTGGCTGGCCGAGCTGACCATGCTCATCCTGGCCGGCAACCGTCTCAAGGGCCGCCCCGGCTACGCCCCGACATTCCTGCGGCAGCTCGAGGACGTCCTGGGCACCTGCCTCGACCGGGGCATCAAGATCGTGACGAACGCGGGCGGTCTGGACCCCGCGGGGTGCGCGGAGGCCGTGCGCGAGCTGGCCGCCCGTCTCGGCCTCTCCCCCTCCATCGCCCACGTGACGGGCGACGACCTCACGGGCCGCCCGCTCGACCTGCGCAACGCCGACACGGGTGAGCGCCTCGAGGCGACGCCCCTGACCGCCAACGCCTACCTCGGCGGCCGCCCGATCGCCGCCGCGCTGTCGGCCGGCGCGGACGTGGTGGTGACCGGCCGCGTGACGGACGCGGCCCTGGTGACGGGCCCGGGCATCTGGCGGTACGGCTGGGGCCCCGGCGACCTCGACCCGCTGGCGGGCTCGGTGGTGGCGGGCCACGTCATCGAGTGCGGCTGCCAGGCGACGGGCGGCAACTACGCCTTCTTCCAGGACGTCCCGGACCTCGCCCACTGCGGCTTCCCCCTGGCCGAGCTGCACGCGGACGGCTCCTCCGTGATCACCAAGCACCCCGGCACCGGCGGCCTGGTCTCCATCGGCACGGTGACGGCCCAGCTCGTGTACGAACTGGGCGGCCCCCGCTACCTGGGCCCCGACGTGGTCGCCCGATTCGACACCATCACCCTGTCGGACGACGGCCCCGACCGTGTCCGCGTCTCAGGCGTCCGGGGCGAGCCGCCACCGGGCACGCTCAAGGTCGCCGTCAACTACCTGGGCGGCTACCGCAACACGATGACCCTCGTCCTGACCGGCCTCGACGTCGAGGAGAAGGCCCGGGTGGCGGAGGAGGCCATCTGGGCCCGCATCCCCCGGGAGTCGTTCCACCAGGTGGACGTGTCCCTCAGTGGCACGGACCTGCTCCGCGTCACGGTCATGGACCCGGACGAGCGCAAGGCCGGCCGTGCCTTCTCCTCGGCCGTGGTGGAGACGGGCCTGGCCAGCTACCCGGGCTTCTACGGCCTCACCCCGCCGGGCGGCGCCTCGCCTTATGGGGTGTACTGGCCGGTCCTGGTCCCGGCGTCGGAGGTCCGCCCCCGGGTCTTCGTCGACGGCGAGGAGATCCCCGTCCCCGAGGTCGCGGCGGAGCCGCCCGGGACGGCCGTGGCACCGGCGCCGGGCCGGCGGGACGACGCGCGGCGGAGTCCGGCGCCGGCGGGCGTGCGCGTGCCCCTGGGCCGGATCGCCGGGGCGCGGTCGGGCGACAAGGGCGGGAACGCCAACCTGGGCGTCTGGACCGACACCCCCGGCCGTTACGACTGGCTGGCCTCCTACCTGACCGTCGACACCCTCAAAGAGCTCCTCCCCGCCCTGGCCGCCCACCGTATAGACCGCCACGACCTGCCCAACCTCAAGGCCCTGAACTTCGTCGTCCACGGTCTGCTCGGCCGCGGCGTGGCGGCGAGCCCCCGGATGGATCCGCAGGCCAAGGCCCTGGGTGAGGAGCTGCGCGCCCAGGTCGTGGAGCTCCCCTCCGGGCTAGGCCCCTGACAGGGCCCGCCACCCCAGCAGCCCCGCCCCCATCAGCCCGGCCAGCGCCCCCAGCCGGGACGCCCGGATCGGCGGAGCGGGCCGGAAGGCCAGCAGCCCGGCCAGCCGTTCCCTGAGGGGCACGAGCAGCGCGTCCCCGGCCTGCGCGACCCCGCCCCCGATGACGACGGCGCCGGGGTCCAGCAGCAGCGTGTACGTCGCCAGCCCCAGGGCGAGCGCCTCCACGGCCTCGTCCCACACCCGGACCGCGAGCGCGTCCCCCTCTCCGGCCCGCCGCACGACCTCCGCGGCCCCGTCCACCCCGCACCGCGAGGCGACGGCCCCACCCGACGCGTACGCCGCCAGGCACCCCCGTCCTCCGCACCCGCACGGAAGCCCGTCCGGGCGCACCGGGATGTGCCCGATCTGCCCGGCCCATCCGCCGGCGCCCCCGTACAGGGCCCCAGAAAGCACCACAGCGCCCGCGATCCCCGTGCCGATGGGCAGGTAGAGCACGTCGGTCCCGCCCTCCCCATGGGCCAGCTCGGCCTCCCCGGCCGAGCGCACGTCGTGCCCCAGCGCCACCGGCAGGTCCACGTCCGTGAACGCGGCGACGGGCACGTCGCGCCACCCGAAGGCGGCGGAGAAGACCGCGTGCGTGGGCGTGACGAGCCCGGGTACGGCCAGCCCGACCGCGAGCGGGCGTGCCCCGTCCCGTGGCCGGGTGAGGTCGGCGATGAAGGCGGAGATCGCGGCGATGACCTGGTCGGGACCCTGGGCGCGCGGGGTCGGCCGTCGCTGAAAGTCATGAATTGTCCCGTCGCGGGCGACAAATCCGCCTTTCATGGTGGTACCGCCGACATCGAGCGCCGCAACGTAGTCCATCCGGCCATCCTGCCCCCGGTCCGCACCGGGTTGACCGCCGGCTCAGCGCTCTCATAGGGTCGGATACTAGAATATCGTTCTGTCGAAGGGCGGTACATGACCTCCACCCACATCGACGTCGGCGCCATCGACTTCGCCGCGCTCGGCGCGTGGATGGACGACCAGGGGCTGCCCGGCGGCCCGATCGCCGGCACCGCGCCGGTCCTGGGCGGCACGCAGAACGTCATGGTCCGCTTCGAGCGCGGCGGCCGCCCGTACATCCTGCGCCGCCCTCCCCTCCACGCCCGCCGCAAGAGCAACGAGGTGCTGCGCCGCGAGGCGCGGGTGCTAACGGCGCTGCGCGGCACGTCCGTCCCCGCGCCCAGGCTGGTGGCCGCGCAGACCGAGCGCGAGCCGGTCTTCTACCTGATGGAGCCGGTGGACGGGTTCAACCCCTCGACCGGGCTGCCGGAGCCGCACGCCTCCGACCCGGCGATCCGGCACCGGATGGGGCTGGAGGCCGCGGCGGCGCTGGCCGAGCTGGGACGGGTGGATCCGGCGGTGCTGCCGGGGTTCGGCCGGCCCGAGGGCTTCCTGGAGCGGCAGGTGCCGCGCTGGCTCAAGGAGCTGGACTCGTACGGGGAGCTCGACGGCTATCCCGGCCCCGACATCCCCGGCCTGCGGGAGACGGCCGGCTGGCTCACCCGCCGCCTGCCCGGCACGTTCGCCCCGGGGATCATGCACGGCGACTACCACTTCGCCAACCTCATGTTCGCCCGCGACGGGCCCCGCGTGGCCGCGATCGTCGACTGGGAGATGTGCACGATCGGCGACCCGCTCCTCGACCTCGGCTGGCTGGTGGCCACCTGGCCCTCGAACAACGGCCACGTGCCGGGGCTGCCGCCGCCCCGGGAGATCATCGCGTACTACGCGGCGCTGTCCGAGCGCGACCTGTCGGCCATCGAGTGGTACGCGGTCATGGCCTGCTTCAAGCTGGGCATCGTGCTGGAGGGCACCCACGCGCGGGCGTACGCCGGCAAGGCGCCCAAGGACATCGGCGACCTGCTGCACGCGACGACTTTGGGGCTGTTCGAACGGGCCCAGGAGTTCATGGAAGGGGCGCTCGGGTGACGTCATAGCGTGATTTCCAGAAAAAGACGATCATACGTTCGCCCGGGGACGTACAATTGCGCGCAATTGCATCTGTTATCGGGGAAGGATCGTCATGCGAATGCGGTTCCTCGGCTCCACCTCGGAGGCGGGCGCCTGTCCCACCCTGTACGAGACCGATCGCGGCACCATTGTGGTGCAAGGCCTGCAAGTGACCGACGCGGAGGCACTCGCGGATCTCCGCGACGTTCTCGACGGCGAGACCGCTGTTGAGGTGCCCCGCGAGCTCCTGACCGAAATCGCCCGCCGAGTCCTGTCCGACCATTCGGCAACCGCTTTCCCGACCAGCGAGGGAACACCGACGGCAACCGGTTGATCACAATTGCGACAGACGCTGGCATGATCGGCATGGGCGAGACTAGCCTCTTGCGGCGTGACGTCCTTTCAGCAGGCGCGCATCGACCTCGGCGGTCAGCTACGTCAGCTCCGCGAGGCGGCCCATCTCTCGGGCAAGGAGCTGGCCGAGCGGCTGCGCTGGCAGCCGTCCAAGGTCTCCCGGCTGGAGAACGCCCGTCAGACGGCGACCGAGGACGACGTGGTCGTGTGGGCGCAGGCGGTCGCCGCCTCGCCCGACACGACCGACGAGCTGATCAGGCAGTCGATCGCGCTGCTGGAGCGGCACGACAACTGGAAGCAGCGCCACCGCAGCGGGCTGGCCGCCATCCAGGAGGACATCCGCGACCTCGAGGCCCGCACCAAGCTCTTCCGCGTGTTCGAGCCGGGCATCATCGTGGGCCTGCTGCAGACCTCCGAATACGCCAGGCACGTCTTCCGCAAGGTCAAGCGGCTCTACAGCGCCGCCGACCAGATCGACGCGGCCGTGCGCGTGCGCATGCAGCGCCAGGAGATCCTCTACGACCGGACGCGCACGTTCAGGTTCGTGGTGCCGGAGGCGGCGCTGCGCACCTGCCTGGCGCCGGCCGAGGTCATGCGCGGCCAGCTCGACCGCCTGCTCGCCGTCAGCACGCTGCCGAACGTGGAGTTCGGCGTGATCCCGTTCGGCACCGAGCTTCCGGCCAGCCCGATCAACGGATTCTGGATCTACAACGAGGCCATGGTCGCCGTCGCCACGATGACGAAGGACCTGATCCTGCGCGATCCCGATGACATCGCCTTCTACGTGCGAGCTTTCGACGATTACGCGAAGATTGCGGAGTTTGAGGAAACCGGACGAGAAGTCATCATCAGAATTCTTCACGAATTCCGGAAACAAACTCCACATTAACCGCAGCAATTGCTTGCCTCCCACCGCAAGATCGTGCAATTCTGGCGCGAGACGTTGCGGAGGTGACGCATGATGCTTGATACCGCGCTCTGCCTCGAGCGGTTCGCGTGGCACGCGGGTCGTCACGCCGACCTGTCGGTCCAGAACCTCGCCCTGTCCAGCGACCCGGCCTACGTGGCCGTCCGGAACCGGTTCTCGGCCACCCTCGCCGAGACCGTGACCTGCTCGGACGAGGGAGCGTTCATCACCTCGTGGGGCTACCGCCTCGGCACCACGGACGACGTCGAATCCGCCGCCGCCCGCCTGGCCTTCCTCCTGGCCGCCCTCCCCGCCTGACCCGCTGTTGCGAGATGTGATCCCTTGCGGTAATTGTGACTTCCGTGGCATCCGAGCAGACGAGCCAGGCACCCATCACCACGGCCGACGTGTGGGACCTGAAAGCCGATCCGGTGCGGCTCGAAACGCTGGCCGACGGCTGGCGCGGCCTCGGCTCGAAGGTACGCGGCGCGGAGGAGAAGATCACCACCGCCGCCCGCGCGGTGTTCACCGCCGAGGACTGGACGGGCGCGACGGCCAACGCGTTCAACGACTACCGCAAGCGGCTGGCCGATGACATCGACCGGGCCGGCACGTGGGCGGACAACGTCGCGCAACTCCTCGATCAGACGGCCACGACGTTGCGGGTGCAGCAGGGGCTCCTCGACGACGAGCGCGACAAGCTCAAGGAGGTTCCCTCCAGCGCGAACGCCCGGGGCCTGACCTTCCGGCCCGCCAACGCCGACCAGACCGGCCAGGTCAACGGCGCGATCCAGACGGCGGAGGAGATCCGGCGGCGGGTGGACACGCTGCTGGAGGACAAGCGGCGGGACATGGACTACTACCGGGAGCAGTTCGACCAGATCGCCGAGGAGTGGGCGTACCGCGCGAACCTCCCGGCCGACCCCGAGCCCGGCCAGGACGACCCGCAGACCTCCCCCGACAACCCGGCGGGCACCACACCCGACACACCGGCGGAGACCCAGCCCGAGACCGAGACCCAGCCCGAGAACCAGCCCGAGAACCAGGCCCAGCCCGAGAACCAGCCCGAAACGCCGGCCGAGAGCCAGACCGAGCCGGCCGCCGACACCCCGTCCGACGCCCCTGGCGAGATCCCTGGCGAGACCCCGGCCGCCGGCGGCCCTCAGGGCACCACCGTGCCGGTCATCGGCCAGAGCGCGAACACCGACCACAAGATCGTCGCGCACACCATCTGGGACCTCTAGGTGTCCTGAAGGTCGAAGCCCGCCTCGGCGCCGGTGAACTTGCCGTCGGCGAGCTCGTCGTCCATCTCCTTGAACGCCTTGATCACCTTGCCCAGCCGCTCGCCATCGGCGTCCAGCACCCCGATGAGAACGCCCGCGAGCTTGTCGGCGGACGCCTGCAGGGCCGTGTACGCCTCCTCGGAGGTGCCGCCGAAAGCTCCGGAGGCCGTCACCGAAGGCTCCCCCGACAACGCCCGGCGCCCCTCCTCCACGGCGATGCGCGCCTCGTCCATCCGCCGGACCAGCGTCTCGACCGAGCTGAACCTCATGTGTGCGTCAGCGCCCATGCGGACGAGTGTAACGACGTCTAACAACCGGCCTTGTAGAGGACCTTCTGCACCTCCGGCTGGTCCACGTTCCCGGCCGTGATGATCGTGGCCTCGGTCGGGATCGACGGGGTGACCTGCTGCCCCTTGACCGCCGCCACCGCCTGCTCCACGCCCTTGGCGCCGATGTCCCCGGGCAGTTGCGCGATCAGCGCCTGCACGACGCCGTCCTTGAGCTGCTTGACCTGCGCCGGCCCCGCGTCGAAGCCGACCATCTTGACCTGGCCGAGCTTGCCCGCCTGCTGCAGGGCCGAGCCCGCTCCCGTGGCCGAGTTGAGGTTCGTGGCGAACACCCCGGCCAGGTCGGGGTCCTTCGCCAGCGCCGCGTTGACGATCCTGGAGGCTTCCCCGACGTCGTTGTGCGAGTATTGCACCCCGAGGGAGGTGATCCCCGGGTGGTTCGCCTTGATCTCCTCCTCGAACCCCTTGATCCGGGCGTCCACGGTGCTGACCCCGGGGTCGGTGGAGATGACCAGGGCCTTGCCCTTCCCGCCGACCTGCTCCGACAGCGCCTTGGCCGCCGCCGCGCCGCCCTTGAGGTTGTCGGTGCTGATCCTGGACAGGCCGATGCTCTGGTCCTCGACCACCGTGTCCACCAGAATGATCTTGATGTCCTGCTGCTTGGCCTGGGTCAGCGGCGCGATCATCGCCTTGACGTCGGTCGGGGCGATGAGCAGGGCGTCCGGCTTGCCGGCGACGACCGAGTTCACGATCGGGGTCTGCAACGTCGGATCGAACTTCTGCGGCCCCTGTACGTCGAGCGTCACGCCCAGCTCCTTGGCCTTGGCCCGCGCCCCGCAGGCCATGGTCTCGTAGAACTCCTCCCCCGCCAGCCCCTGGACGAGCGTGACCCGGATCTGGTCGCCGCCGCCTCCGCCACCTCCTTCGCCGCCGCACGCGGTGATCATCAGCAGCGCTCCGAGAGCGGCCATGGCCTTGCGCATGGTGGTGCCTCCTCCTGGCTTACTGGTCGCGGGCCCTGCGCCTCCACTGATCGACGTAGACGGCGGCGACGAGCACGGCGCCCACCACCACCTGCTGCCAGAACGGCCGCACGCCGAGGATCTGGAAGCCGTTCTGCAGGACGACGGGGATGAACACGCCGATGACCGTGCCCGCCACCGTCCCGATCCCGCCGAACAGGGAGGTGCCGCCGATCACGACGGCGGCGATGGCCTGCAGGTTGTCGGTGGAGTGCGCGGACACGCCGGTGATGCCGTACTTGGCCAGCGACAACTGTCCCGCCAGCCCGGCCAGCAGCCCGGCCAGGCCGTACACCTTGACCAGGTGCCGGCGCACGGCCACGCCGCCGCGCCGGGCGGCCTCGGCGTTGGAGCCGATGGCGTAGGTGTGGCGGCCGAAGCGGGTGAAGGCGAGCGTGAGGGCGAGCGCGGCGGTGAGGACGGCGCAGATCCACACGATCAGCGGCACGCCGAGCCAGCGCGCCAGCCCGAGCCCCATGTTGAGCTCGGTGGGCGCGCGCAGGTCCACGCCGCCGGTGAGCAGGAGCGCGCCGCCGAGCGACATGCCGAGCGTGCCCAGCGTCACGATCAGCGCCGGGATGCGCCCCAAGGCGATCAGTACGCCGTTCAGCACGCCCCAGGCCAGCCCGGCCACGAGGGCGGCCAGGGCGCCCAGCGCGAGCGAGCCGGTGGCGTCCATGACCTTGGCCGCGGCCACGGCGGAGAACACCAGCACGCCGCCCACGGACAGGTCGATGCCGGCCGTGATGATCACGTACGTCATGCCGGTGGCCAGGAGCAGCAGGATGGCCGCGTCGCTGACCAGGTTGAGCAGGTTGAACGAGGTGGCGAACGTGCGTGGCGCCAGGACGGAGAACGCCACGACGAGCACGGCCAGCACGAGGCCGATCCACACGACCTGCAGCCGCCCCAGTTCCTTCATGCCCCGCTCTCCTGCTGTTCGAGGCTCTCCTGCTGTTCGAGCGCCCCGGTCATGGCCCCGACGAGCTCCTCCATCGACGCGTTCGCGGTCTCGAACCTGGCCACCCGGCGCCCCAGCCGCAGCACCTCGACCCGGTCGGACACGGCCATGACGTCCTGCATGTTGTGGCTGATGAGCACGACGGACACGCCGGAGTCGCGTACGGTCCTGATGAGGTCGAGCACCCGCCGCGTCTGCACCACGCCGAGCGCCGCGGTCGGCTCGTCCATGAACACCACCCGCCGCGCCCACGCCACGGCCCTGGCCACCGCGACCCCCTGCCGCTGCCCGCCGGACAGGCCGGACACGGGCGCGGTCTGAGAGGCCAGCCGCACGCCGAGCCGCTCGCAGGCCTCCCGGGTCTCCCGCCGCATGGAGGCGTTGTCCAGCACGCCGAGCAGCCCGAACAGGCCGGGCTTGAGCCGTTCCCGGCCGAGGAAGAAGTTGGCGGCGGGGCTGAGGTCGGCGCAGAGCGCGAGATCCTGATAGACGGTCTCGACCCCGGCGCTCCTGGCCTCCTCCGCGGACCCGAACGCCACCGGCACGCCATCGACCTCGATCGTCCCGGCGTCCGGCCGCTCGACCCCGGAAAGGATCTTGGCCAGCGTGGACTTGCCGGCCCCGTTGTCGCCGATCAGCGCGACCACCTCGCCGGCCCGCAGTGTGAAGTCGGCGCCGCGCAGCGCCTCGACGTGGCCGTAGCTCTTCGCGATCCCCCGGGCGTCGATCAGCGGTGCGGCCATAGCACCATCAAGAGTCCGATTGACATCGTTGTCAAGCCCGATCCCGGCCCGCCGCCCCCGGGCGGACGCGGGTACGCAGTGGCCGCACGCAGTGGCCGCACAGTGACCGCACAGTGGCCGGTGGCACGCACCGGCCACTGCGGCCCTCACCCCGTTTGCGGCGCGCAGTCGTAGAGGCCGTCCTGGCCGTCCACCGCCGCGCAGTTCTCCTGGGCCCAGGTGGTCACCTCGGAGTTGCCCCGGCCGGGGCCCCCGCCCTGGCCGGACATGACGTAGCGCAACTGGCCCGAGGCGATCAGCGCCTGGAGCCGGGCCACGGTCATGGCGGGGTCGCTGCCGGTGAAGCCGCCCATGGCGATCACGGGCCTGCCGGTGGACAGGATCAGCCCCGACGCCTGCTGGGCGCTGCCGACGGCGACCAGCCAGGTGGCCTTGCCCTGGTTGGCGACCAGGTACTTGGTCATCGCGTCGCCGACACCGCCGCCGGGTCCGCCGCGGCCCATGAAACCGGACCGGGTGCCACGCCGCGCGTCGCCCGACCCCGCGTCCTGCCCGCCGGACTGCGCCTGACCATCGGGCTGGGCCTGGCCGTTCGGTGACGATCGGCCGTTCTCTGGTGGCCCGCCGCCGGGGAACCGGCCGCCGCCCGGACCGCCGAAGCCGCCCATCCCGCCCGTCGAGGGACCCGCGGTGGGGTTGGTGCCGTTGGTCTGGGACTGCAACGGCGTCACCGCGTACGCCGCCGGCCCGGCCAGCCCGGCGACCACCGCGGCCGCCAGGGCGATCGCGGCCACCCTCATGGCCACCCGCGCCCGCACCCTCGCCAGGACGAGCACCACCACGGCCACCAGGGTCGCCCCGAGCACGACCCAGGCCAGCCACGGCACCCACTCCGGCGTACGACGCAGCACCACGAACGACCAGATCCCCGTCGCGGCCACCGCCAGCGGCAGCGCCCAGGCCCACGCCCGCGACCCCCGGTACGCCCGCCACATCGCGACCACGCCCATCCCGCACAGCGCGGCCACGGCAGGCGCCATGGCGGTCGTGTAGTAGGGGTGGAAGGTGCCGCTGGAGAAGCTGAACACCACGTAGTGGACGGCCAGCCAGCCACCCCACACCAGCCAGGCCGCCCCCGAGGGCCCGTCACCGGCGGGAAGGCGGCGCAGCCGCGAGAGCGCCGCGAACGCCAGCGCCACCACGCAGAACGGCAGCAGCCAGGAGATCTGCCCGGCCAGGATGTCGTTGAACAGCCGTCCGGCCCCCGACTCCCCGCCGAAGCCGCCACCACCACCGCCACCGTTGCCCCGGCCCTGCCCGAAGATCCGGCCGAGCCCGTTGTACCCGATCACCAGGTCCCACACGGTGTTGTCGGTGGACCCGCCGATGTACGGCCGGGACCCACTGGGCCACAGGTCCACGATGACCATCCACCAGGCGCTGGACACCACCATCACGGCCCCGGCCGCCAGCAGGTGCCCCACCCGCCGGAGCCACGAGACCCTGGCACACGCCAGGTACGCCGACCCGAACGCCGGCACCACCAGGTACGCCTGCAGCATCTTCGCGTTGAACCCGAGCCCCACGAAGAACGCCGCCAGCAGCAGCGACCGCATCCGCCCGGTGCGCAGCGACTCCAGGCAGAACCAGGCCGCCAGCACCAGCAGCAGCACGAGCACCGTGTCGGGGTTGTTGTCCCGGTTGATCGCCACGGTGATCGGCGTGAGCGTCATGACCACGGCGGCCACCAGAGCGGCCACATGCCCCGCCGTGCCGGTCGTGTGTCCGTCCCGGCCGGTCTCCTGCCCCGCCCAGGCGCCGGAGGAGAAGGCGCGGCGGACGGCCGAGTAGACCAGCCCGACGGCGGCCACCCCGGCCAGGGCCTGCGGGAGCAGCATGCTCCAGGTGCCGTAGCCGAAGACGCGTGCCGACAGCCCCATCACCCACAGCGCCAGCGGCGGCTTGTCCACGGTGATGAAGGAGCCGGCGTCGATGGCGCCGAAGAAGAACGCCTTCCAGCTCTGGGTGCCGGAGAGGATGGCGGCGGCGTAGTACTCGTTGGCGTTGCCGCTCAGCGCCCACGCGTACAGGACGAAGGCCACGGCCAGCACCGCCCACATCGCGGGCCGCGACCAGCGCGGGTCCTGTTCGGCGCCGAGGAACACGCGGGCGGGCAGGCTGCGCGTCTTGGCGGCCCGGCGACCCGGCCGCTCCATGGTGACGGTCGTCATCCGGCCGTACCCCGCTTGGGGTTGAAGACCCACACGCGCAGCAGCAGGAAGCGGACGAGCGTGGCGGCGGCGTTCGCGATGATGACCGCGACGAGCTCCACCCCGTGCGAGACGCCGGCCGGCAGCAGCGAGAGGCTGCCGGAGGTGAGCGCGAGCCCGACGAAGAACGCGATCAGCCCTTCGAGCTGGTGCCGCATCGCCCCGCCCGAGCCCTTGACCCCGAACGTGAACCGGCGGTTGGCGGCGGTGTTGGCCACGGCCGTGACCAGCAGCGCGACCGCGTTGGCCGCCAGCGGCGAGACGAGCTGGCGCAGCAGCGAGTACAGCGCCAGGTACGCCAGCGTGCTGATCACCCCCACGACCGCGAAGCGCGGCAACTGCCTGGCCATGCCCTTCGGCAGCTCGGCCCGCTCGATCCGGGCGGGCACCGGGATGCGGGCCGCGCCGGACAGTGTCCTGCGCGCCACCCTCGCCAGGCCGCGCAGGTCGTCGAGCGCGGTCTGGACGATGTCCACCCGGCTGTCCGGGTCGTCCACCCAGTCCACGGGGACCTCGTGGATGCGCAGCCCGTGGCGTTCGGCCAGGAGCAGCAGCTCGGTGTCGAAGAACCACTGCTCGTCTTCGACACCGGGCAGCAGGGCCTGGGCGATCTCCGTACGGACGGCCTTGAAGCCGCACTGCGCGTCCGAGAACCCGGCGCCCATGCCGAAGCGGAGCAGCAGGTTGTACGAGCGGGAGATGAACTCGCGCTTCGGCCCCCGCTCCACCCGCGACGCCCTGGCCAGCCGGGTGCCGATGGCCAGGTCGCTGTGTCCCGACAGCAGCGGCGCCACCAGGGGCAGGAACGCGTCCAGGTCGGTGGACAGGTCCACGTCCATGTAGCTGACGACGTCGGCCTCGCTCTCCGACCAGACCCGGCGCAGCGCCCGGCCGCGCCCCTTCTCATCGAGGTGGACGGCTCGTACGTGCCGCAGCTCGGCGCCCAGTTCGGCGGCGATCTGCCAGGTGTTGTCGGTGCTGGCGTTGTCGGCGATCGTGATGCGGAAGCCGTAGGGGAAGTTCCGGGTGAGGTAGGTGTGCAGCCGGGTGATGCTGGCCCGCAACGCCCGCTGCTCGTTGTAGACCGGGACGACCACCTCGACCAGGCGGGTCCTTACCGCTGTTGTCTCCATGCAGCCAGCTCACGTTTTGGGTCTTTAAGGGGACTTATCCGATTCTGAGTGACGGATGAGAGTTCCCGGTAGATCCATGGTTGCGATCGCTCCGCCACCCGGCGCGTTCGCCAGCCGCACCTCGCCCCCCGCCTCCGCGACGGACTGCGCCACGATCGCCAGCCCCAGCCCGGACCCGGGCAGCCCACGGGCCGACGGGGAGCGCCAGAACCGCTCGAAGACGTGCGGCAGCTCCTCTTCCGGCAGTCCGGGGCCGTGGTCGCGCACGGTGAGACGGCCGTCGCGCAGCTTCACCTCGACCTGGCCGCCGGGGCTGAACTTGGCGGCGTTGTCGATGAGGTTGAGCACGGCGCGTTCGAGGGAGGTGGCGCCGCCCACGACGTACCAGGGGGAGAGGTCGGTGACGACCTCGGCGCCGCGCAGCCTGGCGCGTTCCACGGCGGCCGTGACGACCTGGTGGAAGGCCAGCTCGACGTGGGGCTCCCGGTCGGTGTCGCCCCTGGCGAGCTGGAGCAGGTCGGCGACCAGCGTGGACAGCTCGGCGAACTGGGCCTTCACGTTGACCAGCAGGCGCTCCTTGGCGCCGGGGTCGAGGCTGCGGCCGGTCTGCTCGCTGCGGAGCAGGAGGTCGATGTTGGTGCGCAGAGTCGTGAGCGGGGTGCGCAGCTCGTGCCCGGCGTCGGCGACGAGCTGTTTCTGGCGTTCCTGGGAGCCGGCGAGGGCGGCGGTCATGGCGTTGAAGGAGGCGCTCAGCCGGGCGATCTCGTCGGTCCCCGAGACGGGGATGCGGACGCCGAGGTCCTCGGTCTGCGCGATGTGCTCCACCGCCCTGGTGAGGTCTCCGACGGGCCGGAGAGCGGCACGCGAGATGGCGAGCCCGGCCCAGGCCGCGCCGAGCACCCCCAGCGCGGTGATGCCGCCGAGCATGAGCGCGGCCATCTGCATCGTGCGCTTGATGTATCCCAGCGGCCTGGCCTCCATCACCGCCACGCCGGGCTTGAAGTTGATCGTCACCACGCGGACCTGCTTGCCGTCACGCGTGGTGCCGTAGCGGTAGACCGGATCGCACGGCTTCAGCGCCGCCATGTCCAGCTCGTAGTCCGGCTTGATGGGAGGACCGATCGAACAGGTGGTGCCGTCGGCGAACAGCAGCGTCGCCATGCCGTCGAACGGGCCCGGCGAACCCGTGGGAGTGCAGTTGTGCTCGAGGTAGCCCCTGTCGCTCTCCTTCGCGGACTCCTCGATGGTCATGTCGAGGTTTCCTCGGAGCCGGTCCTGCAGGATGAAGTACGACAGGCCCGCGCACATCGCGATGGCCAGCGCCACGGCCACCGTGACGAGGAGGGTCAGCCGCGTGCGGAGGCTGCCGCGCGTGGCCAGGCGGCTCAGCCGGGCGCGGAGGCCGCTTCCGTTCACGGCGTGACCCGGAGCACGTAACCCACCCCGCGCACGGTGTGGATCACCCGCGCCTCGCCCCCGGCCTCGGTCTTGCGCCGCAGGTACATCACGTACACGTCGAGCGAGTTGGACGTCGGCTCGAAGTCGAAGCCCCACACCTCGCTCAGGATCTGGTCCCTGGTCAGCACCTGGCGCGGGTGCGCGAGGAACAGCTCCATCAGCAGGTATTCGGTCCTGGTCAGGTCGAGCCGCCGGTCGCCGCGCGTGACCTCCCTGGTCGCCGGGTCCATGCACAGGTCGCCGTACGTCAGCGTGTCGCCCTCCGGCGTGCCCGAGTTCAGCGCGCCGCGCCGCAGCAGGGCGCGCACCCTGGCCAGCAGCTCGTCCAGCTCGAACGGCTTGACCAGGTAGTCGTCGGCCCCCGCGTCGAGCCCCGACACCCGGTCGCCCACCGCGTCGCGGGCGGTGAGCATGAGGACCGGGATGTGGTTGCCCGACGCGCGCAACCGGCGGCAGGCGGTCAGCCCGTCGAGGCGCGGCATCATCACGTCGAGCAGCACCGCGTCATAGGCGTCGGCGGCCACGGCCTCCAGCGCCATCTGCCCGTCGTTGGCGGTGACGACCTTGTAGCCCTCGAATTCGAGGCTCGACTGCAGCGCCTCGCGCAACGCGGGCTCGTCGTCAACTACCAGCAACCGTGCGGGCTCACTCATGTTACGAACGCTAGATGCTCATCATGAAAACGTCATGAACGCGGCCATCCACGTTGATGGGGATCACCACGTTACGGGCATCGCCTTGAGCCCGAAGATGGCTCCATCGTACTTGGCCGGCAGTTCCTCGTCGGCCACCGTGACCCGCAACCCCGGGATCCGCTCGAACAACGTGCGCAGGCTGATCTCCAGCTCGGCCCGCGCCAGGTTCTGGCCCAGGCACTGGTGCACGCCATAGCCGAAGGCCACGTGGTGCCGGGCGCCGCGCCCCACGTCGAACTCGTCCGGCCGCTCGAACGCCAGCTCGTCCCGGTTGGCCGAGGCGCCGAGCACGAAGATGCCCTCACCCCTCCTGACGAGCTGCCCGCCGATCTCCTGGTCCTCGGTGGCCACCCGGTCGAACGCCACCCAGTCCACGATCGAGTGGTAGCGCAGCAGCTCGTCGACCGCCATCGGCCAACCGCCGGGGTCGGCCCGCAGGGCGGCGAGCTGGTCGGGGTGGCGCATGAGGGTGAGCGCGGCGAGCGGGATCATGTTGGCGGTCGTCTCGTGACCCGCGACGAGCAGCAGGAAGGTCACGCCCACGAGCTCGTCGTGCGTCAGGCCGCCGTTGAGGATCAGCCGGCCGAGCAGGTCGTCCTGGGGGCGACGCTCGGTCTCGGTGATCAGCTCGTCGAGGAAGGTCATGATCTCGACCACCGCCGCGTACGCCTCCTGCGGGTGCCGCGCGGCGACGATCGAGCGGGTACGCGACTGGAAGAACTCGCGGTCGGCGTACGGGACCCCGAGGAGCTGGCAGATGACCAGCGAGGGCAGCGCCAGCCCGAACGCCTCCACCAGCTCGGCCTCGGGGCCCTGGGCGAGCATGTCGTCGATGAGCCCGTCCACGAGCCGCTGGATGCCCGGCCGCAGCTCCTTGACGCGCCGGACGGTGAACTCGGGGATGAGCAGCCGGCGGAACCTGCTGTGCTCGGGAGGGTCGAGGTCGATGAAGTGGCCGGCGGTGAACCGCCCCAGGACGGCGTGCTGCTCGGGCGTCCGGCCGCCGTCCGCCGAGAGCGCCGCGTTGGGATGGCCGGGGGTGGACGGGCTGGTGCTGATGCCGCCGCCCGCGAGGACCTGTTTGGCCTCCGCGAGCCGCGTGACCAGCCAGACCTCGCCTCCGGGGAGCGCGGCGCGGACGAGCGGGGCCTGCTCGCGCATGCGCTCGTACTCGGGCGGGGGCGCGAACGGGCACGTGCGCTGGACAGGGAAGGTTTCCGCCATAGTCTGCTCCCTACAAGCCGGACCGCATTGCTTACTTACGTGAAAGTAAGCAATGCGGCGGCCGGTGGTCAAGTAAGGGAGTGCCATGGCTGGGCGGCGGACTGACACACGAGAGCGGATCGAGCAGGTCGCGTTGGAGCTCTTCGCCGAGCGGGGCTATGACAAGACGACGCTGCAGGAGGTGGCGGAGCGGCTGCAGATCACCCGGCCGGCGCTCTACTACCACTTCCGTACGAAGGAGGCCATCCTCGGCAGCGTCGTGGACCGGATCGGCGAGTCGATCGACGAGCTGGTCGGCTGGGCCCGCGGGCAGCCCGCGACCGTCGAATCCCGCAGGGAGATCCTGCGGCGGATCTCGGAGCTGCTGGAGGACCAGTGGCGGCCGCTGTTCAGGTTCGCGCAGGTGAACCAGGGCGCGATGCGCGACCTCCCGGCCGGCGAACGCCTGCGGGCCGGGGTGGTCAGCATGCTGTCCCTGCTGGCCATGCCGGGGGCGGGCGCGATCAAGCAGTTCGAGGCCAGGCTGGCGGTGTTCGCGGTGGTGCTGGGGAGCGTGCCGTTCCTGTTCGACATCGGGCTCGACGAGTCGGAGCGGGCGGCCGTGGCGCTGGAGGTGGCCACCAAGCTCATCTCCGACGACTGATCACCCTCCGCCGGCCATCTCCCCTGGCCGCCTCCGCTACCCGTTCACCCGTTTCCGCGCAGGATCGCCATGGCGGCGTTGTGCCCGCCGATGCCGCTGACCCCGCCGCCCCTGCGGGTGCCCGCGCCGCACATGAGGATGCGCTCGTGCTCGGTCTCCACGCCCCATCCCCCTTCGTCGGCGTACGGCCAGCTCAGGTCGACGTGGAAGATGTGGCCGCCCGGCAGGCCGGCGTCCTTCTCCAGGTCGACCGGGGTCTTGGCCTCGACGCAGGGGGTGCCGTCGGGGGCCTTGAGCAGGCAGTCCTCAAGGGGTTCCGCGAGGACGGAGTTGATGGAGGCGAAGGTGGCCTCGAGAGCCAGCTTCTGCGATTCATCAGGATTTTTTCGGAAAAGTCGGGCGGGCATGTGGAGCCCGAACAGCGTCATCGTCTCGGCCCTCCCCCTCAGCTCGGGGCCGAGGATGGACGGGTCGGTCAGCGAGTGGCAGTAGACCTCGGCGGGGGGCAGGCCGGGGATCTCCCCGCGTACCGCCTGCTCGTACGCCCTGGCGAGCTGGTCGCGTCCCTCGTTGATGTGGAACGTGCCGCTGAAGGCCGCCACCGGATCCACGGACGGGTCCTTCAGCCTGGGCAGGCGCGTGAGCACCATGTTCACCTTGAGCTGCGCGCCCTCGGACTCGGTCGCGGGCCGGCCGAGCAGCCGGTCGAGCACGGCGGGCGGCAGGTTGACCAGCACGTGCCCGCCGTTCACCGTGTGCTCGCCGTCCTCGGCCACGAACGTGACCTCCCCGGACGGCGAGATCCCGACGATCTCCGCGCCGGTCCTGATCTCGGCCCCGGCCCGCCTGGCCGCCGCCTCCAGCGCGCCCGAGACCGCGCCCATGCCGCCGACGGGGACGTTCCACTCGCCGGTGCCGTCGCCGATCACGTGGTACAGGAAGCACCGGTTGGCCAGCAGGTCGGTGCCGGTGTCGGCGAACGTCCCGATCAGCGCGTCGGTGAGGACCACCCCGCGCACGGTGTCGTCCCGGAACCGCTCGTCCACGGTCTCCCCGATGGGCCGCGCGAACAGATCCCGCCACGCCTCCGGCCCGACCATGCGCTCGACCTCGGCCGCGCTCCGCAGGGGTTCGAGCAGGGTGGGGGCCAGGGTCCTGGCGACGCCGGAGACCAGGCCGTAGAAGCGTCCCCAGGCCTCGTGATCGTCGTCGCCGCCCGTGATCGTCCTGAACGAGGCCGCCGTGCGCCCCGCGTCCCCGTTGTCGACGAGCAGCCCGGCGCCGCCCTTGGGGGTGTAGGAGGCGTAGCGGCGGCGGCGCAGCTCCAGGTCGAGTCCCAGGTCGCGGACGATCTCGGAGGGCAGCAGGCTGACCAGGTAGGAATAGCGCGACAGGCGCACGTCCACGCCGGGGAACGCACGGGCCGAGATGGCGAGCCCGCCGAGGTGGCCGTACCGTTCCAGGACCAGCACCCGGCGCCCCGCCCGGGCCAGGTACGCCGCCGCGACCAGCCCGTTGTGCCCGCCACCGGCCACGACCACGTCATACGAACCCATTCCCGCACCATACGGCTCCCCCCACACCACCCGTCAACGCCCAGCAGGGCACATTTCCCCTCAATTCATCCCCGGCTCAGGGGCGGCTGGCGATCGCCAGCAGGGTGGCGGCGGGACCGGTGAGCGGGCGGCCCCGCCGCCACACCGCCCGGAGGCTCCTGACCAGGTTGAGCCCCGTCAGCGGCACCTCGACCAGCCGGCCGGTCGCCACGTCGGCCTCCACCGCGTACCCGCTCAGCACGGCGGGCGCCGACCCCGCCTGGGCCGCGCCCTTCACCGCCGGGTTCGACCCCAGCTCCAGCCGTGGGCTGGCCTGGTAGAGGCCCTTGAACGCCACGTCCAGCGTCTCGCGCGTGCCCGACCCGGGCTCGCGCACCACGAGCGGCGTGGCGGCCAGCTCCGCGCCTCTCAGCGCCGTACGCCGCCGCGCCCACGCGTGCCCCGGCGCCACCACGACCACCAGCCGGTCGGTCCCCACGACCCGGCTCGCCAGCCCGTCGGGCACGCTGGGCCCCTCGACGAACCCCAGCTCCACCTCGCCGCCCAGCACCCGGGCCGCGACGTCGGCGGAGTTGATCACGTCCAGCCCCACCTGGACGTCGGGCTCCCGGTTCTGCAACTCCCCCAGCCACCGCGGCACCAGGTACTCGGCCACCGTCATGCTGGAGGCCACCCGCAGATGCGCCGCCTCGCCGTGCCGCACGGCCTGCACGGCACGCATGAGCTCGTCGGCGGCGCCGAGCACCTGAGCGGCCCACCCGGCCACCATCTTCCCCTCGGCGGTGAGCGTGGAGCCGCGCGGGGTGCGCTCGATGAGCGGCAGGCCGAGACGGCGTTCGAGCTGGGCGATCCGCTTGCTCGCCGACGGCTGCGCGATCCCCGCCGCCCTCGCCGCCTGGCCCAGGCTGCCCAGCGCGCCCACGTCCACCAGGAGCTTCAGCGAGTCGAGATCGGGCAGCGTACTCATAGCCACAGGCTATGACCTCCCAGGCAACGCATGGCTACCGGCCGCTCCTGGCGCTCACAAGACTGAGATCATGTCCGCCACCGCACAGTCGTCCCCCCTGCCCGGCCGCCCGAACGTCCCCCGACGTCCCACCGGCCGGACACGGAACACCCTCGCGAAGTGGACCCGCCTCACTCCCCCCGGACCCGACCAGACCACGCCCACCGGATCCGACCCGGCCACGCCCACCGGACCCGACCCGGCCATGGCCACTGGGTCCGACCGGACCGCGGCCACCGGGTCCGACCAGAGCACGCTCACCGGATCCGGCCGAAGCACGGCCACCGGATCCGGCCGAAGCACGCTTGCCGCGGCACGGCCCGGCCGGGTGTCGCGGGCCTTGGCACGGCCCGGCCGGGCGTCGACCGGGTCCGCGCGCTCCGGTGGGGCGCCGGGTGGGGCGGTGTGGCCCGGTGTCGTGGTGGCCGCCGTGGCGGTGGTGTTCTCGCTGCTCGTCAGCCACCACCTCCCGGCCCTCACCCCCGCCGTCGTCGCCGTCGCCTCGGGCGCCACGCTGGCGACCCTGACCGGCGTCGGAGAGCGGTTCAGACCGGGCCTCGCGTTCATGTCCAGGCGCGTGCTGCGCGTGGCGATCGCCCTGCTCGGCCTGCAGATCGCGCTTCCCCAGGTGCTCGCGCTCGGCTGGCAGACCCTGGCCGTGGTGAGCGCCGCCACCGGGCTCACGTTCGCCGTCACGCCCTCGATCGGCCGCCGCCTGGGCCTCACCCGGGGAACCTCGCTCCTCATCGCGACGGGAGTGTCCATCTGCGGCGCCGCGGCCATCGCCGCCATGCGGGAGGGCACGAGCGCCGCCGACGATGGCGACGCCGATGACGACGCGGCGCGCGCCCTGGGCGTCGTGGTCCTGTACGGAACCGCGGCCATCCCCCTGATCCCCCTCCTGGCCTCCCTCATGGGCCTGTCGCCCGCCCAGCTCGCCGTGTGGACCGGCGCCGCCGTGCACGAGGTGGCCCAGGTGGCCGCGATCGGCGCCGCGTCGGGCGTCCTCGCCGCCGCCGTGACGGTCAAGCTGGCCCGCGTCGTCCTCCTCGCCCCGCTCGTCGCCCTGACCTCCTCCCTGCACCGCCGCCACGCCGCCGCCCCCGTCTCCGTACACGCCGCCGTACACCCCGCCGGCCACGCGGCCGAAGGTGCCTCCGTAGGCACCTCCGTACGCGGCGCCAGGCCGCCGATCGTGCCGCTGTTCGTGGCCGCGTTCCTGGCGATGGTGACCCTGCGCAGCACCGGGCTGGTCCCGGCGGCCGTGACGGAGGTGGTGCCGCCGATAACGAATGTGCTCATGGCCGCCGCCCTGTTCGGCCTCGGCACCGGCATCGACCTGCGCAGACTGTTCCGGGGCGGCCGGGCCGTGCTGCTCGGCGGCATCGCGACGGCGATCATCGCGGTCACTTCTCTGGCGGGCGTGGCACTTCTCGTGTGATCCTCGAGTGGACGGCTGAGCCGGGGGACCGTAACCTGCTCCGTTCGGAACAAAAGTCGCGAAAACCGCCGTTCCCCTAAAGCAGGCCAGAACCACTCAAGGAGCACAAAAACCGCCATGCGCCGCACCACCGCCGACTCCGTTCTCCAGCCGTCCGACGAGGTCGCCGAGGCCCTGGCGAACGGCGCGCCCGTCGTGGCGCTGGAGTCCACGATCATCTCCCACGGGCTGCCGCAACCGCGCAACCTGGAGGTGGCGCGTGAGCTGGAAGGCGTCGTACGGGCGGCGGGCGCCGTACCGGCCACGATCGCCGTGCTGGACGGCGTGCCCCGCATCGGCCTGAACGAGGTGGAGCTGGAGCGCATCGCCACCGAGTCCGGCCTGCGCAAGCTGGGCCAGCGGGACCTGCCGGTGGCCGCGGCGCTGAAGGCGAGCGGCGCGACCACCGTGTCGGCCACCTCGTTCCTGGCGGCCCGCGCCGGGATCCGGATCTTCGCCACCGGCGGCCTGGGCGGCGTGCACCGCGGCTGGACCGAGGACCAGGACGAGTCCGCCGACCTCGACACGCTCGCCCGCACGCGCATCACCGTGGTCTGCGCCGGCGTGAAGTCGATCCTCGACGTGCCCGCGACGCTGCAGCGCCTGGAGACCAGGGGTGTGAGCGTGGTGGGCTACCGTACCGACACCTTCCCCGGCTTCTACCTGCACTCCTCGGGCCAGCCGATCGACTGGCGGATCGAGTCGCCCGGCGACGCCGCCACCGTCATGCGCGGCCAGGACGCGCTGGGCGGCCAGGAGACGGCGCTGATCGTGGCCAACCCGGTCGCCGAGGAGCTGCAGCTCGACCCCGAGCTGCACGACCGGGTGCTGGCGGAGGCGCTGGCCGCCGCCGAGCGCGAGGGCGTCAAGGGCCAGGCGATCACCCCGTTCCTGCTCGGCTACCTGGTGGAGGGCACCGACGGCGCCTCGCTGGAGGCGAACCTGGCCGCCGTGCGCGGCAACGTCGCCCTGGCGGCCCAGATCGCCCTCTCCTGGGCCCGGCCGTGACCGACGGGGGCCTCCTGGTGGTCGGTGACGTGGTCACCGATGTGGTGGCCCTGCATGGTTCGCCGGTCATGTCGGGCACCGACACCGCCGCCGACATCGTGCTCCGCCCCGGCGGCTCCGGCGCGAACACCGCCGCCTGGGCCGCCCGCCTGGGCGCCGACGTCCGCCTGCTGGCCCGCCTCGGGTACGACAGCAGCGAGTGGCACACCACCGAACTGGTCAAGACCGGTGTCCGCCCGCACCTCACGGTGGACCCCGATCGCCCCACGGCCGTGGTGATCGCGATGGTCGACAGGAGCGGCGAGCGCTCGATGCTCACCAACCGGGGCGCCGGCGGCCTGATCTCTGAGGCCGACTGGAACCCTACCCTGCTCGACGGCGTCGCCCGGCTCCACCTGTCCGGTTACATCCTGTTCGCCGAATCCGGGCTCCGGCTGGCCCGGCTGGCCATGGAGCAGGCGGCCGCCGCCGGCGTCCTGATCAGCCTCGATCCGGCCTCCACGGGCCCGCTGCGCGAGTTCGGCGTTGAACGTTTCATCCGCGAGACCGCTCCCGCGAACCTGATCATCCCCAATCTCGACGAGGCCATCCTCCTCACCGGCGCCACGACGGCGGAGCGCGCGGCCGTGGTGCTGAGTGAGACATATGGCACAGCGGTCGTGAAGCTGGGCGCCGATGGGGCATTGGCCGCCGTGCGGGGTGAGATCGTGGCTACCGTGGAGGCCATGTCCGCCGAGGTGGTGGACTCGACGGGCGCGGGTGACGCGTTCGCCGCCGGATTTCTCACAGCGACTTTGCAAGGTGTCAGGGAAGAGGCCGCTTTGCAGGCAGGTTGCCGCGCTGGTGCCGAATGTGTGGCCCAGGTGGGGGGCCGTCCACGGTACGGTTTGGATCTGAACCGTCTTTACCCTATTCACACTGATTGATAGCTTGCCGCGTAGGCTGCACCATTAGCCACACGCTTCACGGGCAGCACCACGCGGCTCACTGGGGAGGATAAGGTCCGCCGATGGAAGTCGAGTCATCGATCTGCCTGAGCGACCTAGTCCCTGCGCTGCGCTGGAGCCGTCCGCAGCAGGTGGCCGAGGCGCTGGGTGATCCGCGCCTGCCCGCGGGGTGGTGGTCCTCCCTCGCGCTGTCCAAGGCGCTGGGCACGGCCGGCCTCGACTGGATCTGCGAACGCCTGGCGCGGCTGGCCTCCTCCCGCTGGGACCATCTGCCGCTGGCCGACTTGCTGCCGGCGCTGGCGGTTCACCACATCGACCCGGCGCTGCCCGGCTGGCCCGAGGCCACCCGTACGGCGGTCACCGGCCTGGGCGGCTGGCAGCGGCTGCGCCGCCTGTCCCCCAGCGACCTGAGCACCCCGTCGGCGACGCCCGAGGTCGTGATCGGCTCGGTGTTCCGCGAGATCCTGAGCCGCATCCCGGCCCAGCGTGAGGCTCCGGTCCCCTCGCAGACGGCCCATCCGGAGGTCACCCGGCCGCTGCAGGTCGGCACCATTCCCGGCCAGTCGTCCCGTGGCACGGGCTCCTTTCCGGTCCAACCGGACAGCGCACCCCAGACCGGCACCTTCGCAAAGATCGCCCCGTTCCCCGCCCCGACCGAGACCGCCCCGCCGCCCGCCGCCCCCGCCGCGGGCCAGAGCCCGAGGGAAGGGCAGAAGCAGGGCGAGGGCCTGTTCCAGCGCCCCACGGGCTCCTTCCCGGCGCAGTCGCCCGACTCGGCCGCCAAACAGCGCCAGACCGGCACCTTCCCGGCCGTCCCGCCCTCCGAAGGCCCCGCACCGCGTCAGACCGGCTCCTTCCCCGGCCAGTCGCCGGATCCGGCCGCCCAGCGTCAGACGGGCTCCTATCCGGGGCAGTCGCCCGATTCGGGCACCCAGCAGCGCCAGACCGGCACCTTCCCGGCCGTCCCGTCGTCCGAAGGCCCCTCACCGCGTCAGACCGGCACCTTCCCGGCCGTCCCGCCCTCGGAAGGCTCATCGCCGCGTCAGACGGGGTCGTTCCCGGCGCAACCCCAGAGCGGCGGTCCGCGCCAGAGCTTCGCGGGCGAGGGCCTCTCGCAGCGCCCGGCCCCCGGCCAGTCCCCGAGCGGCCTCCCACAGCGTCCGGGCGGCCCTCAGCCCACCCGCCAGGACACCGCCACGGGCTCCCCCTCACTCCCCGGCGGCCCGTCGGGGACGGGTTCCCCGTCGGTTCCCGGCGGTCCGGCCGGATCCGGTTCCGGTGGGCCGTCCCTTCCTGGCGGCCCCTCTTCTTCGGGCGGCTCTCCTTCGGGCGGCTCCCTTTCCGGCGGCCCGCACACCGGCTCGATCCCGCCCGTCCCCGGCGCCGACGGCCCCAAGGCGACGACCCCGGGCGCGTCCTCGTCCCCGGCGTTCTCGACGCCCGCGCCGCCGAGCGCCGCCGCGTCGTCCAGCCCCGTCCCCACCGACGCCGACCACGCGATGGTCCGGGTCGTGGACAACCTGTTCCGCAGCCTGGACAAGCTGGAGCTGGCCGTCGCCGTGCACCGCCTGTTCGCGGAAGACCCGGTCAGCCTGCGTACGCTCGCCCACAAGATGCTCGTGGACCGCGACGCGCTCTCCCACTCGCAGCGCACCGCCGAGGAACGCGTCCTGCACTGGCTGCGCTCCTCGGAGTCCGCCCCCGTCACCGGCCACATGTTCCGGCTGACCGAGTGGCTCGGCGCCGCGGCCACCGAGGACCAGCTCATCGGCGCCGACCCGGCCCACCCCGTGACGGTCCCGTCGCTGCGTACGCCGCTCTGGCGCGTGCTCGTGACGCTCATGCCCGACCGCCGCCTCCAGGACGGCTGGCTCGTCGTGGGCGATCTCCACGGCCTGCAGGCCCGTACACGGCAGCTCCTGGCCTCCAGCCCGCCCGACGCCGACCTCGTGGCGCTGATGGGCGAGCTGGGCATCCGCGCCCACTCCGCGCAGTCCTGGCTCGACGCCCTGCCCAGCGAGGCGGCCCAGGACCTGTCGGCCTCGGCCCCGTCGCCCGCCCAGCCCCTCCCACGCCGCACGCCGGGGGCCAACGGCCACCACCACCGCGGCGGCCAGCCCATCCCGGCGGCCACGAGCAACTCCATCGACCCGTCCGCCGCCCTGGCCACGCTCTCGGCGCTGTCGGGCGGCCGCTCGGCCATGATCCCCGCCGGTCTGGCCGGCGCCTCGTCCACGCCGCCTCCGCCGCTGCCGAGCCCGTCCTCCGACCCGCGCCGGTGGCAGCGCATCGAGGTCACGCCGGAACACCTCCGGGGCGGGCCGGTGCCGGTGCCCGAGGGGTACGCGGCCCAGCTCGGCATGCGCCCCGGCACCCTGCTGTCGGTCACGGGGCCCGGAGACAACGCCATCGTCCTGGTCTGGCAGGGTCACCAGCCAGTCTTCGACTCCCTCCAGCCGGTCCTCATGCGCCTGAACGCGCGGCCGGGCGACCAGGTGTACGTCACGGTGGACGGCTACCGCCTCGAGGCCCAGCTCACCGGCTGACAGGTCACCACGCCCCCGGGTCCGGCGCGCACGTAACGGCGCCCGGCCCTGTGGCGGTCAGCGGCCGCTCTCCTGGAGGCCATCAGCCCTGGTCGGCGGGTGGCGGCGGGCTCGGCTCGCCGTAAGGGATGGATGGCCCGAAACCCTCCGTCCGGCAGAAGCCATCACAACGAAAGCCCCGCTGGACGGGAGTGGAGTGGGGCGGGTGGTCACTCGAACAGGCCCAGTCGGTGTGCCGTGGCCGCCGCCTCCCCTCGCGTGGAGACGCCCAGCTTGGCCAGGATGTTGGAGACGTGCACGCTCACCGTCTTCACCGAGATGAACAGCTCCTGCGCGATCTCCCGGTTGCTCCGCCCCCTGGTCACCTCCCGCAGCACCTCGAGCTCCCGCGCCGTCAGCCCCAGCGGCTGCCCGTCGCCCACCTCCTCAGAGGAGCCGCCGCCCCCGAGCCGCGCCCGCCGCCCGAAGACGTCGAGCTGCTCCAGCAGCGGCGTGGCCGCGAGCTCCCCGGCCAGCTCCCGCGCCCGCGTCAGCCGGGCGGCGGCCTCCTGCCGGTCACCGGACGCGAGCGCCGCCTGCGCCGCCCCCACCAGGCTCCGCGCCTCCGCGTACGGCTGCCGCAACGCCGCCCACGCCCCCACGGCCTGCTCCCACGCCTTGAACCGCCAGCCCTCGGGATCCTCGTCGCCGGGCCCGGTCAGCGCCGTGAACGTGAGATGCTGCGCCCGCTGCAGATCGCCCTCGACGTCGAGCTCCCGCCCCAGCTCACGGAGTTGCGGCAGCAGCGACTGGGCGAGCGGCGCGACCGCGGAGGCCGGCATGACGGCCTCCATGAGCTGGGCGAACGTCACCAGCAGCGGCCACGCGTATCGCGGGCTGGCCATCAGGTCGCGCTCCTCCAGGACGCGTGCCATGGCCCGCACGGCCTCCTCCACCTGCCCGCGCGCCCGCAGGAGCTGCACCTCCCTGCACAGGTGCGGCAGGACCGTCTGGTCGCGGAAGGTCCCCCGGGACAGCACGCTCCGCGAGGCCTCCAGCAGCGTCTCGGCCCGGTCGTAGTGCCCCCGGGCCAGCGCGATGTCCGTGGCGAACCCCTGCAGGCTCGCCCGGTAGGGGGCGGGCGGCGCGAGGTCGAGCGCGTGGTCGATGACCTGGAGCGCCTCGTCCCAGCGGCCGAGCGACACCAGCGGCTCGGCCAGGTTGATCGACAGGAACGTGCCGGACGTGCGGGCCAGGCCGTAGTGCCCGGCCTCCTCGACGCCCTCGCGGGCCACCTGGGCGGCCCGCTCGTGCCGGCCCGCGCCCTCGAGCGCGTCGGACTCGGAGATGGCGCAGCGCATCACCGCGTTGTAGGCGCCGCCGCGGTGGGCGATGCGGCGCGCCTTCGCGAACATCTCGAGGCGCGGCTCCATGTCCGTGTAGCACGAGTGCGTCCACGAGAGGTTGATCAGGCCGTGGGCCTCGATGTTGGCGTCGCCTATCTCGTGGCCGATCTCCATGGCGAGCCGGGCCGTGGCGAGCCGCTCAGGCCAGTCTTCGGCCTTGTGGAGCATGCGCGACAGGCTCTCCAGCACCTGGCCGCGTAGTTTCGGCTGGTCGGCGGGGACGAGCGCGGCCGCCTGGCGCAGGTCGTCGAGGTAGCCGGGGCGGCCCAGGTCGTAGCGGGTCAGGCCGCGCTGGCGCAGCACCATGGCGGAACTGATCGGGTCGGCCTCGTGGTCGAGCTCGGCGAGGGCGGCGCTGGCCAGGGCGATGCCGCGCTCGTATTCGCCGGCCAGGTGGGCGACGGTGGCGGTCTGCCTGAGCACGTGGACACGGTCGCCGCCGATGCGCTCGGCCGCGTCGGGCACCTGGTCCCACAGCTCCAGCACCCTGGACAGCATCCGGAGCTGCTCGTCGTAGGCGGTCGACTTGCGGGCGGCGGCGGCCGCGTGCCAGGCGCTGACCAGCGCCCAGGTGGAGTCGTGGGCGGAGTGCCAGTGGTGGGCCAGCTCGATCGCGCCGCGCGGGGCTGGCAGGATCGACAGGTCGTGCTCCAGGGCCTCGGCGTAGCGGGTGTGCAGGCGGGTGTGCTCGCCGGGCAGCAGGTCGTCGTGGAGGGCCTCGCGGATGAGCGCGTGGCGGAAGCCGTAGCCCTCGCCGTCGACCACCAGCACGTTGCCCGCCACCGCGGGTCGCAGGGCGCGTGAGAGCTCGTGCTCGTCGAGCCTGGCGACGGCGATGAGCAGGTCGTGCTCGATGCGCTGGCCGCCGGCACTGGCCACGCGCAGCAGCTCCTGAGTCTCGTCGGGCAGCCGCTCGACGCCGGCCAGCAGCAGGTCGCGCAGCGACTCGGGCAGCGCCTCGCCGCCGTCGGCCTCGCTGAGCAGCGCCTCGACGAACAGCGGGTTGCCCTCGCTGCGCGCGTAGATCAGGTCCATGGCGGCGGCGGACGGCTCGCGGTCGAGGATGCCGGCGGCCAGCGCGACGGCCTCCCTGCGGGTGAGCCTGCGCAGCTCCGCCCTGGTCACCCACTCGACGCGGCCCAGCTCGGCCAGCAGTGGCCGCAGCGGGTGGGTGCGGTGCAACTCGTCGGTGCGGTAGGTCACCACGATCAGCAGGCGGCCCGCCGTGCGCTGGTAGCGCACGAGGAAGGACAGCAGGTCGCGGGTGGATCGGTCGGCCCAGTGCGCGTCTTCGATGACCAGCATCGTGAGCCGCTCTTCGGCCAGCCGCTCCAGCAGCCCGAGCACCTGCTCGAACAGCCGTGCCCTGGCCTCGGCCCCGCCTTTGTCGGGCTCGCCGAACTCCGGCGACAGCCGGGCCAGCCCCCGCGTGTTGCCGCCGGGCACGAGCGCGGCGACGCCGTCGCGGCCCAGCCGGCGCACGAGCCCGCGCAGCACGGCGGTGAACGGCGCGAACGGCAGGCCCTCCGTGCCCAGCTCCAGGCACCCGCCGACGAGCACGAGGGCGTCGTCGGCGCGGTTGCCGGTGAACTCGGTGATCAGCCGGGTCTTGCCGACCCCGGCCTCGCCGCCGACGAGCACGGTGGCCGATGCCCCGGCACGCGCCCTGCCCAGCGCGTCCCCGAGAGCGGCGAGCTCGCGGGCGCGCCCGACGAACAGAGGGCTGACGGCGTGGATACTCACGTCCCAAGGATGCCATCCGGCGGCGACAGAAAAATCCGCCCCCGGCCCCTTCCGACGTGATCCGCGTTCCCGCACCTCCCCGAGGCGACCAGAGCCCGCGATCCGCGCCGGTGATCCGCGCCGGTGCGCAGGGCTCGTGATCCGCGCCGGTGCGCAGCGTGGTCCAGGCCGGTGCGCAGAGCAGGCGTCCGCGATCAGCGCCGGCGGGCGGCGCCCGCCGGGCAAAGCGCCGAGCTACCGAAGGACCTTGCGGAAGAACGTGGCCGACGCCTCGTAGCCGAGCGCGTGATAGAACTCCGGCGCCCGCCGCGTCGCCATCGCCACGTAGCGCGCCTCGCGTGAGCGGGCCCACCGCTCGAACTCCTCCAGCAGCGCCCGCCCGATCCCCTGCCGGCGCGACCCCGACTGGACCATGGCCTCCTCGACCCAGGCGACCGGCCCGTTGGCGAACAGCGTCAGGTGCACGAAGCCGAGCAGATAACCGTGGACCCGCCCGTCCAGCACGGCCGCGAGCAGCAGGGCGTCTTCGTTCGCCAGCAGCGTGGGCAGCGCGGCGTCGAACGCCTCTCGTTCCGGCCGGAACGTCAGCCCGAACTCGCGGGCCAGCGCGAACACGGCGTCGGCGTCCGCCTTCTCCGCCCTCCTGATCAGGAGATCGTCAGCCGTCATGACTGTTGACACTAGATCGTCCCGCGTCTCTCATGCAAACCTCGTCTCACAGGTCGCCGAGGCCGAGCTGCCGGGCGATGAGCATGCGCTGGACCTCGCTCGTGCCCTCGCCGATCTCGAGGATCTTGGCGTCACGATAGAAGCGGCCGACGGGGAACTCGTTCATGAAGCCGTACCCGCCGAACACCTGCGTCGCGTCCCGCGCATTGTCCATCGCCGCGTTCGAGGAGACCAGCTTGGCGATCGCCGCCTCCTTCTTGAACGGCAGCCCGGCCAGCAGCCGCTCGGCCGCGTGGTAGTAGGCCAGGCGGGCGGTGTGGGCGCGCGCCTCCATGTCGGCGATCTTGAACTGGATGGCCTGGTAGTGGCCGATCGGGTGGCCGAACGCCCTCCGGTCCCTGATGTAGGTGAGGCACTCGTCCACGCAGCCCTGCGCCAGCCCCACGCCCAGGGCGGCGATCGCGATCCGGCCCTCGTCGAGCGTCTGCAGGAACTGGGCGTAGCCGCGACCACGTTCACCGAGGAGGTTCGCGGCGGGCACGCGGCAGTCGCTGAAGGCCAGCTCGCGGGTGTCGGAGGCGTTCCAGCCGACCTTGGAGTACTTCTTCGACACCACGAACCCGGGCGTGCCGCTCGGCACGAGGATGGTGGAGATCTCCCGTTCGCCGGTGAGCGCGGCCACGCCGATCACGCCGGTGATGTCGGTGCCGGAGTTCGTGATGAACGCCTTCGTCCCGTTGATCACCCATTCGCCGCCGTCGAGCACGGCCGTGGTGCGCATCCCGCCCGGCACGTCGCTCCCGCCGCCGGGCTCGGTCAGGCCGAACGCGCCCAGCATCTCCCCCGAGGCCAGCTTGGGCAGCCACGTCGCGCGCTGCTCGTCGGTGCCGAACCTGAAGATCGGCATCGCGCCCAGCGACACCGCCGCCTCCAGGGTGATCGACACGCTGGAGTCGACGCGGGCCAGCTCCTCCAGCGCCAGGCAGAGGGCGAAGTAGTCGCCGCCCATGCCGCCGTACTCCTCCGGGATCGGCAGCCCGAACAGCCCCATCGCGCCCATCTGGCGCACAATCGCGTACGGGAACTCCTCCCGCTCGTAGAAACCGCCGATCACCGGCGCGACCACCTCGCGGGCGAACGACTCGACGGTCTTGCGCAACTCTTCGTACTCGTCCTTGAGCATGTCAGCCTTTCGAAAGCGCCTGTACGACACGGGATGGGCTGGGCCGGCCGAGCAGGTCCGCCAGCCAGGTGCTGGTGGCCACGAGCTTGCCCAGGTCGAGCCCCGTCTCGATGCCGAGCCCCCGCAGCATCCAGACCAGGTCCTCGGTGGCGAGGTTGCCCGTGGCGGACTCGGCGTAGGGGCAGCCGCCGATGCCGCCCGTGGAGGCGTCGATCGTCGTCACCCCCGCCCTCAGCGCGGCGAGCGTGTTGGCCAGCGCCTGGCCGTAGGTGTCGTGGAAGTGCACGGCGAGCCGTTCGGGCCGCCGGAAGGCCCCGATGAGGGCGGTCACGTGCCCGGGGGTGCCGACGCCGGTGGTGTCGCCGAGCGACAGCTCGTGGCAGCCGAGCCCGAGCAGCCGCTCCCCGACCGCGACCACCTGCGCGACGGGCGTCGGCCCCTCCCAGGGGTCGCCGAAGCACATCGACACGTACGCCCGCACCTTGAGCCCGTTGTCCAGCGCCCTGGCCACGACCGGCTCGAACATCTCGAACTGGCTCTCCAGGCTGCGGTTCAGGTTCTTCGCGGCGAACGTCTCGGTGGCGCTGGCGAAGATCGCGATCTCGTCCACGCCCAGCTCGAGCGCCCGGTCGAGCCCGCGCAGGTTCGGCACCAGGACCGGGTAGCGCACGCCGGGCTTCCTGTGCAGCCTGCCGAGCAGCTCGTCGGCGTCGGCGAGCTGCGGCACCCACTTCGGGTGCACGAAGCTGGTCGCCTCGATCACCTTGTGCCCCGCGTCCGCGAGCCGGTCGATGAACTCGGCCTTCACCTCGACGGGCACGACCGAGGACTCGTTCTGCAGCCCGTCGCGCGGGCCGACCTCGTAGATCGTGACCTGGTGCGGAAACCCTTCCATGGGGTACGGCATCACGCCTCCTCAACGCTGATGACGGCCAGGACGGCGTCCATGTCGACCGGCCGGCCCGCCTGCGCGGGCAGCTCGGAGACCACGCCGTCGCACGGGGCGGTGACCGTGTGCTCCATCTTCATGGCCTCGACGACGACCAGCGGCTGGCCCGCGCTCACCCGGTCGCCCGGCTGCGCCTTGACGACCAGGACGGTGCCGGGCATGGGGCTCCTGACCACGCCGTCGCCGGTCCCGGCCGCTCCGGGGCGGTCGCCGGGGTCGCCGATGAGGTGCCGGGTGAAGGCCCAGGAGGCGCCGTCCTTGCCGAGCCAGAGCGTGTCGCCGTCGCGTACGCGCAGGTAGCGCTCGGTACGCCCGCCGATCGTGACCTCACCGTCCGCCCCGGCCCGCGCGGGCACCGCCGCCCCGCCCTCCGTCCGGACCTCGGCGGACTCCCCGGGCAGGCCGCGCACCTGGACCGCGTGCACGCCGTCCCTGGTCTCCAGCCGCCACGTCGTCCACGCCCGCTCCCCGAGCCGCCAGCCGTCGGTGACCTCCCACGGGTCGTCCCCCTGCGGGAGGGCGTGGAAGGCGAGCGCCGCCGCCGCGAGCACCTCGACGGGCGTGTGCGCGTCGGGCAGCAGGCCGGGCAGTACGCGTTCGACCAGGCCGGTGTCGAGCTCGCCCGCCACGACGGCGGGGTGGGTGGCCAGCGCGCGCAGGAACGGGATGTTGGTGACCACGCCGAGCACGGCGGTCCCGGCGAGCGCCCGGTCGAGCGACCTGAGCGCGGAGGCCCGGTCGGGCCCCCAGGCGACGACCTTGGCGAGCATCGGGTCGAACTCGCTGCCCACGACCCCGCCCTCGGCCAGCCCGGAGTCCACCCGGACGCCCGGCCCGCCGGGCTCGCGCAGGGCGAGCACCCGGCCGCCTGTCGGCAGGAAGCCCCGCGCCGGGTCCTCGGCGTACACGCGGGCCTCCACGGCGTGGCCGTCGAGCCGTACGCCGTCCTGCCCGAACGGCAGCCGCTCACCGGCCGCCACCCGCAGTTGCAGCTCGACCAGGTCGAGGCCGGTGACGAGCTCGGTGACCGGGTGCTCGACCTGCAGGCGGGTGTTCATCTCCATGAAGTGGTAGGCGCCGGTGGTGCCGTCGACGATGAACTCGACGGTTCCGGCGCCCACGTAGCCGACCGCGCGGGCGGCCTCCACCGCCGCCGCTCCCATGCGGGCGCGCGTCTCGGGGGTCACGAAGGGGGACGGCGCCTCTTCGATGATCTTCTGGTGCCTGCGCTGCAGGCTGCACTCGCGCTCGCCCAGGTGGACGACGCCGCCGTGGGCGTCGGCCATGACCTGGATCTCGATGTGGCGCGGGTTCTCGACGTAGCGCTCGATCAGCAGCGTCCCGTCGCCGAACGCCGCCAGCGCCGTACGCCGGGCCGACTCGATCGCGTCGGGCAGCTCGTCGGCCGACCGCACCAGCACCATGCCCTTGCCGCCGCCGCCCGCCGACGGCTTGATCAGGGCGGGGAAGTCGCGCCACTCCGCCAGCGCGTCGCCCGGCTCGGCCCCGCCCGGCACGACGGGCACCCCGGCGGCCGACACCGTGGCCTTGGCGCGGATCTTGTCGCCCATGGCGTCGATGGCCCGCGCCGGCGGCCCGACGAACGTCAGGCCCTCCTCGGCGCATCTGCGGGCGAACCCGGCGTTCTCCGAGAGGAACCCGTAGCCCGGGTGGATCGCCTGCGCGCCGGCGTCGCGGGCGGCCGCCAGGATCGCCTCGATGTCCAGATATTTCGGGATCTGGAGGGCCACGTCGGCTTCCCGCACATGGCGGGCACCGGCGTCCGAGGCGGTGTGCACGGCCACCGACGTGATGCCGAGCCCGCGCAGCGTGCGCGCGATCCGTACGGCGATCTCACCCCTGTTGGCGATCAGAACACGGTCGAACAGCATGCGTCACATCCGGAAGACGCCGTAACCGGCGGGCTCGAGCGGGGCGTTGGCCGCCGCGGACAGTGCCAGGCCCAGGACCGTGCGGGTGTCGACCGGGTCGATCACGCCGTCGTCCCATAGCCTGGCCGTGGAGTAGTACGGGTTGCCCTGGTGCTCGTACTGCGCCCTGATCGCGTCGGGATCGGCGTCGCCGACGGTGGTGAGCACGTTCGCGGCCTGCTCGCCGCCCATGACCGAGATGCGGGCGTTCGGCCACATCCACAGGAACCTGGGCGAGTACGCCCGGCCCGCCATCGCGTAGTTCCCCGCCCCGAACGAGCCGCCGACCACCACGGTGAGCTTCGGCACCCGCGCGCACGACACGGCGGTCACCATCTTGGCCCCGTGCTTGGCGATGCCGCCCGCCTCATAGGCCTTGCCGACCATGAAGCCGCTGATGTTCTGCAGGAAGACGAGGGGGATGCGGCGCTGGTCGCACAGCTCGATGAAGTGCGCCCCCTTCATGGCGGACTCACTGAACAGGATGCCGTTGTTGGCCACGATGCCGACCGGGTGGCCGTGGATGTGGGCGAAGCCGGTGACGAGGGTGGCGCCGTATTCGGCCTTGAACGCGAGGAACCGCGATCCGTCCACGAGCCTGGCGATCACCTCGTGCACGTCGTAGGGCTGCCGGGTGTCGGCGGGCAGGATGCCGTAGAGGTCGCGGGGGTCGTGGCGGGGCGGCTCGGGGGAGATCGTGTCCCAGGGGCGCTCGGCGCGCGGGGCCAGCGTGGAGACGATGTCGCGGACGATGGCCAGCGCGTGGGCGTCGTCCTCGGCCAGGTGGTCGGTGACGCCGCTGACGCGTGCGTGCAGGTCGCCGCCGCCCAGCTCCTCGGCCGTGACCTCCTCGCCGGTGGCCGCCTTCACCAGGGGCGGGCCGCCCAGGAAGATCGTGCCCTGGCCGCGGACGATGACGGCCTCGTCGCTCATCGCGGGCACGTACGCGCCGCCGGCGGTGCACGAGCCGAGCACGGCGGCGATCTGCGGGATGCCGCGCGCGGACATCGTGGCCTGGTTGTAGAAGATGCGGCCGAAGTGCTCGCGGTCGGGGAACACCTCGTCCTGCTTCGGCAGGAAGGCCCCGCCGGAGTCCACGAGGTAGACGCAGGGCAGGCGGTTGTGCAGGGCCACCTCCTGCGCGCGCAGGTGCTTCTTGACGGTGAGCGGGTAGTAGGTGCCGCCCTTGACGGTGGCGTCGTTGGCCACGATCACGCACTCGCGGCCCGACACCCGGCCGACGCCGGTGATGATGCCGGCGGCGGGCGCCTGGTCGTCGTACAGGCCGTTCGCGGCCAGCGGTGACAGCTCCAGGAAGCGGGAGCCCGGGTCGAGCAGGCCGTCCACGCGGTCGCGCGGCAGCAGCTTGCCGCGCTCGACGTGACGCCGCCGCGAGCGCTCCGGCCCGCCGAGCGCGGCGCCCGCGAGGCGTTCGAGCAGGTCGGCCGAGAGCCGCTCGTTGAGCTCGGCGTTGCGCTTGAACACCTCGCTCGCCGGCTCCGCGGCCGTCTTCAGCACCGGCCATTCGCTGCTCATGAGTCCCCTCCCATGGCACGGATGTTAGTCATCATTAACGTCAGCGTCTAGTATGTGAGACGTGAGCACGGCCTACCCCACACCTACCCGCAATCGGCGCAACAGGCGTGCGGAGATCCTGGAGGCGGCCGCCCGGCTGTTCGCCGCGCGCGGCTTCCACGGCGTCTCGATCGAGGACATCGGCGGCGCGGTCGGCGTCTCGGGCCCGGCCCTCTACCGGCATTTCAGCGGCAAGGACGCGCTGCTGTCGGAGATGCTGCTGGACGTCAGCTCACGGCTGCGCGAGTCGGCCGTCGCCGTGGTCACCTCCGCCTCGCCGGGCCCGGCCGAAACGCTGGACGCCCTGCTCAACGTGCAGATCACGTTCGCGCTCGAGCAGCCGGCGCTGATCACGGTGCACGACCGGGAGCTGGGCAACGTGCCCGAGCCCGCGCGCCGGCAGATCAGGCGACTGCAGCGGCTCTACGTGGAGGAGTGGGTGACGGTGCTGGCCGAGCTGCACCCGGCCTGCCCGGCCGCGCGGCTGCGGGCCGCCACGCACGCGGTGTTCGGGCTGCTCAACTCGACGCCGTACAGCGCGGGCGAGCTGCCCGCGCAGGACATGCGCCCGCTGCTGCACGCCATGGCCAGGGCCGCGATCGCGGCCTCAGTTAAGGATCACTAACATCCTCCGGGGTCACCGAAATGGCCTTGCTCAGTCAACTATCTAGATATATCGTCACCATATCTCGATAGTTGGAGGAATCATGCGTGATCCCGACTTCTGGGACACACCCCCACCACCACCCCCGCTGCCCCCGTTTCCTCCCGGACCGCCGCCGGACGCCGTGCCCTTCCCGCCGGGGCCGCCGGACCCGTTCATGCAGTGGTCGGCGACCGCCCCGCGGATCCGCCGCGGCGACGTCAGGGCCGCCCTGCTCGCGATGCTCCATGAGGAGCCGCAGAACGGTTACCAGATGATCCAGGGCATCGAGGAGCGCAGCCGCGGGGTCTGGCGGCCCAGCCCCGGGTCCGTCTATCCGGCGTTGCAGCAGCTCGAGGACGAGGGGCTGGTGGCCGGTGACGAGTCCGGCGGGAGCCGTACGTACCGGCTGACCGAGCTGGGCCGTGAGCAGGCGGCCCGGCACGCGGACGACGCGCCGTGGATCGAGGTCGCGCGTACGGTGCCGGAGGACCACCACGAGCTGCGCCTGCTGTGGGCCCAGCTCAACGAGGCCTTCTCCCACCTGATCCGCACGGGCGGCGACCGGCAGGTGGCGGAGGCCAAGAAGCTCATCAGGCAGACGCGGAAGTCCATTTTCCAGATACTGGCGGAGGACTGAATGGGCACCGAGGCGGCCGTCGCCGTACGCGGGCTGAAGAAGACGTACGGCAAGGTCGAGGCCGTCAAAGGCGTCGACTTCGAGGTGCGTCCCGGCGAGGTGTTCGGGTTTCTCGGCCCCAACGGCGCCGGCAAGACCACCACCATCAGCATGCTCTGTACCCTGGTCAACCCCACCGGCGGCAGCGCCGAGGTCGCGGGACACGACGTGGTCAAGGAGCGCGACGAGGTACGCAGGAACATCGGCCTCGTCTTCCAGGACCCCACCCTCGACGGCTACCTGAGCGCCGAGCAGAACCTGCGCTTCCACGCCGAGTTGTACGGCGTGCCGAAGGGCGTGGTCGGCGACCGGATCCGGCAGGTGATGGAGATGGTCGCGCTGTGGGACCGCAAGGACGCCAAGGTGATGACGTTCTCCGGCGGCATGAAGCGGCGGCTCGAGATCGCCCGCGGCCTGCTGCACTCGCCGCGCGTGCTGTTCCTCGACGAGCCCACCGTCGGCCTGGACCCGCAGACCCGCTCGGCCATCTGGGGCTACATCAACCAGTTACGGCTCATGGAGGACATCACCATCTTCATGACCACCCACTACATGGACGAGGCCGAGTACTGCGACCGGATCGCGATCATCGACCACGGCGAGGTCGTGGTCATCGACTCGCCCGAGGCGCTGAAGGCCAGCGTCGGCAAGGACCGCGTGCAGATCCAGACCCCTGACGACGACGAGGCCATCAAGGCGCTGCGCGAGCGGTTCGGGCTGGAGGCGGCCGTGCACGAGGGCGCGGTGACGTTCGCGGTGGCGTCGGGCGAGGAGTTCGTGCCGAAGCTGTTCGCGGAGCTCGGGATGCCGATCAAGTCGGTGAGCGTCTCGCGACCGTCCCTCGACGACGTGTTCATGTCCTACACGGGTTCCACGATCCGCGACGCCGAGGCCGGCGACGGCGGCAACGCGTGGATGAGAGCGATGGCGAGGCGGTAGTCATGGCGACAGAGGCCATCAGTGTCCGGGTGCCGGCCCGCAGCGCCGGTCACGACCTCCGGGCGGTCAAGATCGTTCTCCATCGGGAGATGCTGCGCTTCGTCAACGACCGCACCCGCATGCTCTCGATGCTCATGCAGCCGGTGCTATGGCTGTTCGTCATGGGCACGGGGCTGGGCTCGCTGGTGCAGGGCTCGATCCCGGGGGTCGACTACCGGACGTTCATGTACCCCGGCATGATCTCCATGACCGTGATCATGACGGGTATGTTCTCGGCCGGGTCCATCGTGTGGGACCGCGAGTTCGGGTTCCTGCGCGAGATGCTGGTCGCGCCCGTCTCACGGGGGGCGATCGTGGTCGGCAAGTGCCTGGGCGGGGCCATCGTGGCCACCGGGCAGGGCATCGTCATCCTGGCCATGGCGGGGCTGGTGGGGGTGCCGTACTCACCGTCGCTGATCGTCACGCTGCTGGCTGAGATGTTCCTGGCGGCGTTCACGATCACGGCCTTCGGGGTGATGCTGGCCGCGCGGATGAAGAACATGCAGACCTTCTTCGGGCTGATGCAGATGGCGATCATGCCCATGATGTTCCTGTCGGGGGCGATGTTCCCGCTGGCCAACCTGCCGTCGTGGCTGCACGCGCTGACCGTCGTCAACCCCATGACGTACGCGGTGGACCCGATGCGGCAGGCGGTGTTCTCCCATCTCGACGTGCCGCCGCAGGTCAACGCGGTGCTCAATCCCGGGGTGCGGTGGTTCGACTACCAGGTGCCGGTGCCGCTGGAGCTGGGCGTCGTGGCGGCGCTCGGCGCGGTGCTGCTGGGGATCGGGATCGCCGAGTTCCGGCGGGCGGAATAGGACGGCGCACCTGGCGTGCGCATGGGCGAGGCCCGGGGTGGTCTCCCCGGGCCTCGACCGTTGTCAGGCCGTCAGCGCTTCACGCGGACATGGTCTCTGCCGCTGTGATCGCCGTTGGTGTCGTTGTCGCCGCTGAACACGAACTTCCAGTAACCGGAGTCCCAGGCCTTGGCCTTGGTGTAGAGCCGGCCGCTGTCGCTCGACCGGACGGTCTTCACGTACTCCCACTTGCGCGAGCCCTTGGGCAGGAAGTACAGGGCCACCTTGCCCGAGTAGCCTTCCCACGAGCCCTGGTCGTCGACCTGCAGCCGGCCCGTGAACTTGAGGTACTTGCCGCGCTTGATCGGCTCGGGGTAGGCGTTGAACTTGATCAGCCGGGTGTCCGCCTTCGCCACGGGCGGCGGGGCGGGCTGGTCGACCCTGACCCAGTCGGCGTCGCTGACCGAGCCGTTGACGCGGCGGTTGCCCGCGTACTCGGCCCGCCACCAGCCCGAGGTCACCGCGGCGGCCGAGGCCCAGAAGCGGCCGTGGCGTCCGGTCACGTCACTGGTGACGTACTCCCACTTGTGCGAGCCGCCGGCCTTGAAGAAGATCGAGACGCGCTCGCCGGCGACGCCGCCGCGGCGCTCGACCTGAAGGGAGCCGGTGAAGGTGAGCTTGCCGCCCTTGTCCACCGGTTCGGGACGGGCGTCGAAGCCTGCGATCCGGCTGCCGAGCCTGCCGCGCCTGACGTCCACGCGGTCGGCGTCGCTGACGGACGCCTTGGCGTCGGCCGTCGCCGCGAACTCGGCCCGCCACCAGCCGGTGGCGTCGGCCCGTACGGTGGCGCCGAACCAGCCGCCGCGGCCGGTCGTCACCTTGGTGACCGCGCCGTAGGCGTCGGCGCCGCGCGCGCGGAAGGTGACGGAGACGCTCTGGCCGGCGTAGGCCTTGCCGTCGGCGAGGAGCCTGCCCGTGACCCTGATCGAGGAGCCCTTGGCGACCAGGTCGGGGCTGGCGTCGAAGTCGGCGAACTTGGTCTCGAGCGGCTTCTTGACGATGACCTCGAACGTGCCGCGGCGCGAGGTGCTGCCCGCGATGGCGAGCCAGCTCCAGGTGCCGGCGACCGCCGAGTCGAAGGACTTGGTGCCGGTCCACTGCCTCCAGTCGCCGGCCTTGTGGGAGGTCAGTGTGATGGGCGTGCCCACGCTCGCGTCGCCGGGGGGCTTGAGCTGGAATTCGGCCGTGTCCGTGTTCCGGGTGAGGAAGGTGAACGTCGCCGTGACCGCACCCTTGGTGACATCGATGGGCGGGGAGGGGCTGATGCCGACCCGGGCGATGACCGGTGCGGGGGCCGCCGTCGCGGTCGAGGGTGCCAGGGTGACGACCCCGGCGCCCACGACTATGGCGAGGGCGGCGACACGGATGCGTTGTAACATGCGGGTTCCTTTCTGGAGACCCCAGTGGTTCAACGCGGCATTGAGGGTGCCACGTGTGTCATATAAGTAGACGTGCGGCTCGGCGGGAAAGTTGGAAGTTCTGACAAACAGTTATATGCCGGGGTCAAACGGACCGGTCCACAACATGTCACCCGCGTCCGGCAGACGTCAGAGCCGATCAAAGACATAATCGGAGCTGTGGCGCGGGACACTGTTGAGACTCATTTCACCCAGGCGGTTGCGACGCTGAAGGCGGGCTCGGCGCGAGATCCGGGGCTGCCGGTCCACGAGGGCACCTCGCTGACCGGCGAGCGGTGCAGGGCGCTGTTCCGGCGTCAGCTCGACAGCCGCCTGCTCGACATCGCCGCCCGCTGGCTGCGTGAGCAGGACGAGGGCTACTACACGATCGGCTCCGCCGGTCACGAGGGCAACGCGGCCGTGGCCGCCGCCCTGCGGCCCAGCGACCCGGCGCTGCTCCACTACCGCTCCGGGGCGTTCTACCTGACCAGGTCCGAGCAGGCCGGCCGGCTGCCCGAGCAGGGCATCCGCGACGTGCTGCAGGGCCTGACCGCCGCGGCCGACGAGCCCATCGCGGGCGGCAGGCACAAGGTGTTCGGCCATCCGGAGCTGGCCGTCATCCCGCAGACCTCGACGATCGCCAGCCACCTGCCCAGGGCGGTCGGCGTGGCGTTCGCCATCGAGCGGGCGCGGGCGCTCGGGGTGCGCTCCGCCTGGCCGCACGACGCGATCGCCGTGTGCAGCTTCGGCGACGCCTCCATCAACCACGCCAGCGCCCTGTCGGGCTTCAACACCGCCTCCTACGCCACCTACCAGGGGCAGCCGCTGCCGCTGCTGTTCGTGTGCGAGGACAACGGCATCGGCATCAGCGTGCGCACGCCCAAGGGCTGGGTGGAGACGGCGGCGCGGCGGCCGGGCCTCGAATACTTCGCCGCCGACGGCTGCGACCTGGCCGACGCCTTCGACGTCGCCGCCCGGGCCGTCCAGCACGTACGCGACCACCGCTCCCCCGCGTTCCTGCACCTGTCCACCGTGCGGCTCATGGGGCACGCCGGGTCCGACGTCGAGTCGGCTTACCGCACCGCCCGCGAGATCCGGACGGACCTGGAGCGCGACCCGCTGGTGCGCACCGCGGCCCTGCTGGTCGAGGCGGGGCTGGAGACGCCCGACGAGCTGCTCAAGACGTACGAGTCCGCCCGCGAGCACGTGCTGCGGATCGCCCTGGAGACCACCCGCAACCCGCGGCTCGGCTCGGCCAAGGAGGTCATGGAGCCGATCGCGCCGCGCAGGCCCGAGCTGATCGCCAAGATCAGCCCGATGGCGGCCACCAACTCGGCCAGGAACAAGGCGTTCGCCGGCGCGCTGCCGGAGAACGACAAGCCGATGACGCTCTCGCAGGCCATCAACCGCACGCTCGCCGACGCGCTGGCCGTCTACCCGGAGATGACGGTGTTCGGCGAGGACGTCGCCAAGAAGGGCGGCGTCTACGGCGTGACCCGGGGGCTGCAGAAGCGATTCGGGGCGGGGCGGGTGTTCGACACGCTGCTCGACGAGCAGGCCGTGCTGGGGCTGGCGCTGGGCGCCGGGGTGTCAGGGCTGCTGCCGGTGCCGGAGATCCAGTATCTGGCCTACCTGCACAACGCGCTCGACCAGATCCGCGGCGAGGCGGCCACGCTGTCGTTCTTCTCGCGCGGGGCCTACACCAACCCGATGGTGGTCCGGGTCGCCGGTTACGCCTACCAGAAGGGCTTCGGCGGCCACTTCCACAACGACAACGCGGTGGCCGCGCTGCGTGACATCCCCGGGCTGGTCGTCGCCTCGCCGGCGCGTCCCGACGACGCCTCGGCCATGCTGCGCACCTGCCTGGCGGCGGCCCGCACGTCGGGATCGGTGTGCGTGTTCCTGGAGCCGATCGCGCTCTACCACACGCGCGATCTGTTCGACGCGGGCGACGGTGGCTGGCTGGCGCCCTACGCGGCGCCGTCGCGGTGGGCCGAGACGCACGTGCCCATCGGGCGGGCGCGCTCCTACGGCGACGGGCGCGACCTGACGATCGTGACGTTCGGCAACGGGCTGCGGATGAGCCTGCGCGCCGCCGTACGGCTGACCCAGGAGGGCTACGGCTGCCGGGTCCTCGACCTGCGCTGGCTGGCGCCGCTGCCGATGGACGACCTGCTGCGCGCGGCCGAGCTGACCGGCAACGTGCTGATCGCCGACGAGACGCGGCAGAGCGGCGGCGTCTCGGAAGGCATCGTGGCCGGGCTGCTCGACGCCGGGTTCGGCGGGTCGATCGCCCGGGTGGCCTCGGCCGACAGCTTCATCCCGCTCGGCGGGGCCGCCGAGCACGTGCTGCTGTCGGAGGAGGAGATCGAGCAGGCGGCCCGCAAGCTACTGGGTTGACCGGGCGACCGCGCCCCTGATGCAGGTCGGCTTCGACCAGGCGACCGTGGAGGTCTCGGAGATGCGCAGCGGCACGCCCACCAGAAAGCAGTAGCCGCTGGCCGGATCCAGGCCGGCCACCCGGGTCGAGGTGGCACCCTGGCCGAGGGCGGTGATGGGCTGCTCGCCCTTCTTGACCGGGGAGCGCTGCAGGACGACGGGGTAGTCGCGGGCGCCCGCGGGAAGCGTCCAGCGCAGCTCCACCAGGGCGCCCTGGTCGGCCGACAGCTTCACGTTGCGGGGGGCGAGGGCGGCGATGTCCTGCTTGTCGATGGGGGCGCCGTCGTCCTGGTCCTTCGAGGCCTGGGGCTGGACGGGGGTCTGGGGGCCGGAGGGCTGCTGGAGCGACAGGTACACCGCCACGGTCGTGCCACCGACGATCACCACCGCCACCGCCGCGCCGATCAGGATCGTGTTGCGCAGCCGCGTCGCCCGGTCGGCGGCGGATCGCTGGGGCACGGTCTGCGCGGGGGGCGCGGGGGAGCCGGTCACGTGCGAGCCCGTCGCGTGTGAGCCGATCGCGTGCGAGCCCGTCGCGTGGGAGCCGGTCATGCCGGGCGGCCCTTGCTGGTGGGGGCCTGGTTGCGGGCTCGGCCCTGGTGGGTGGACCGCTGGGGGGAGGTGCTGGCCGGTCACCGGGAAGGGGCTGTTCGCCACGGGCAGGTGGTGGCCCGTGGACAGAGGCTGGTGGCCACCGGGGGGCTGCTCCGGGAGGTCCTGGCGGTGGCGCGGCACCGTGGACAGCGCCGGTCCGGGGCCCGGGTCCTGGCCCACCAGATCGGTGACCGGCAGGCCCAGCTCGGCCTGGACCGCCTGGAGGTGGCGGGCGAGCTCGCGCGCGGACCCGTACCGGAGTTCGGGCTGTTTGGACATCGAGCGCAGGATCGTCTGGAACACCAGCGGCGGGACGTCAGGGCGGTTGATGGGCGGCGGCTCGACGCTCAGCACCCGGTACATCAGCGGCGCGATCGACGGGTCCGCCGGGTTGTGGAAGGCGGGCTGGCCGGCCAGCAGGTGGTAGAGGGTCGAGCCGAGGGAGTAGATGTCGGTCGAGGCCGAGTGGGGCTGGCCGGTGAGCACCTCGGGGGCGGCGTGCAGCGGGGTGAAGGCCTGCGAGGTGGCCGAGATCTCCGCGGAGTCGACGACCCTGGCCACGCCGAAGTCGGCGACCGCGAGCTCGCCGTAGCGGGAGATGAGGATGTTCTGTGGCTTGATGTCGCCGTGCAGGACCCCAGCCTCGTGTACGGCGGCCAGCGCCCCGGCCAGCTTCACCCCCGCCCGCAGCACCTCCTGCAGCGGCAGTGGGCCCTCCTTGCGGATCTTGTCGCGCAGGGAGCCGTTCTCGAAGAAGTCCATCGCGATGTACGGCTTGCCCGAGCGCGTCACGCCGGTGTCGAAGACCGTCACGACGTTCGGATGGCCGGTGAGGCGGCCCGTGAGCTGCAACTCGCGCTGGAACCGGCGCATCGTGCGCTGGTCCACCCGGTCGACGGACAGCACCTTCAGCGCCACGACCCGGTCGAGGCGCTCCTGATAGGCGCGGTATACGACGGCGAACCCGCCCTGGCCCGCCTGATCGAGTACCCGGTAGCCGGGCGCGTCCTCGACTGGCAGCACCGGCACACCCCCCTGTTGCAGTGCTCACAGGCGAGTTTAGTGTGAAATTTCGATACTAGAGCGGGTTCATGAGGTAAGCGCCAAATACTACGGATACCAGCGCCACCATCAGGAAGAAGAACACGTAGAAGCCGCCGGGCAGGAACGTCAGCCTGGCGAGCTGGTCGGCGTCGGAGTCTCTGGCCTGGCGGCGGCGCCGTTTGCTCTGCAGCTCCATGATCGGCCGGATCCCGCCGAACAGCAGGAACCACACCGCGACCAGGGCGACGACCTGCTGGACCTCGGCGGGAGCGTACATGCTCAGCGCGAACACCGCGCCGCCCGTGGCGAGGAGGATGAGGGCGCCGTACAGGTTGCGGATCAGCAGCAGCATGCAGACCAGGAACAGCAGCACGCTCCAGATCAGCAGCGTGATGCGGCCCTGCTCCACCAGCCACGCCGCGGCCAGCCCCAGCAGCGGCGGCGCGAGGTAGCCCGCGAGCGCCGTCAGCACCATGCCGGGACCGGTGGGCCTGCCCCGGGTCAGGGTCACGCCGGAGGTGTCGGAGTGCAGGCGGATGCCTTCGAGCTTGCGCCGGGTGAGCAGCGCCATCAGCGCGTGGCCGCCCTCGTGGGCGATCGTGATCAGACCCCTGGAGACCTGCCAGGGCATGCGGAAAGCGACGATCAGCAGGGCGGCCAGAACCGAGACCAGCACGACCAGGGGGTCGGGGTCAGGCTGAACCTTGATCAGGTGGGCCCAGAGCTCTTCCATCGAGGAGAAACCCTATCCGGGTAAAGTCTCGGCCGTGGCCACAGAACGACATTCTGACGCGCGGGTGCCGGACTGGTTGCGCGGGCTCGGGCTTCCCGGGCTGATCGACCTGCACGTGCACTTCCTGCCCGCGCGGATGGAGCGGCGGGTGTGGCACCACTTCAAGCACGGCGGGCCGCTCATGGGCGACGGGTGGCGCATCGCGTACGAGTGGCCGGTCGAGGCTCGGGTGGAGCGGCTGCGGGAGATGGGGGTGCGGGCGTACCCGGCGCTCGCGTACGCGCACAAGCCCGGCATGGCCGCCGACCTCAACGCCTGGACCCTGGACTTCGCCCGCCGTACACCTGGATGCCTCCCCTCGGCGACCTTCTACCCCGAACCTGGGGTCGTGGACTACGTGCGCCGGGCGCTCGACGAGGGCGTCAAGATCTTCAAGGTGCACCTGCAGGTGGGCGGGTTCGATCCGCGGGTTCCCGAGCTGGAGGGGGTGTGGGGGCTGCTGGCGGAGGCGGGGGTGCCGGTGGTGGTGCACGCCAGTTCGGTGCCCGTACCCGGGGGGTACGTCGGAGCCGAGCCCATCGGCCAGGTGCTGCGCGCGCATCCGGGGCTGCGGGTGGCGATCGCGCACCTGGGGATGCCGGAGTACGGCCCGTTCTTCGAGTTGGCCGCCCGCTACGAGCGGGTCGCGCTGGACACGACGATGGCGTTCACCGACTTCAGCGAGCGGGGCATGCCGTTCCCCGCCCGGTTGCGGCCCGCGCTGCTTGATCTGGGTTTGTCGGGGAAGGTGGTGCTCGGCAGTGATTTCCCCACCATTCCCTACCCCTACGCCCATCAACTCGACGCGCTGGCCCGGCTCGATCTCGGCGATGCCTGGCTGAGAGCCGTCTGCTGGGACAACGGCGTGGCGATGGCCATGGTCTGATAGAGGAGTGAACGATCGGCACGTGGCGCTCATCAGCGCTTTCTACGACGCTCTGGGGCGCGCGGACTTCGCGGCCATGGAGCGCTGCTACCACCCTGAGGCGAGCTTCGGCGACCCCATCTTCCAGGAGGTCGAGGGGCGGGACAGGGTGATGAGGATGTGGCGGCTGCAGCTCGGCGTACGCGACGGGCTGAAGTCGGAATACCGCGACGTGACGGCCGACGAGCGCAGCGGCTCCGCCCGCTGGACCGCCCGCTACATCTTCACCAGCACGGGCCGGGAGGTCACCAACGAGATCGACGCGCTGTTCAGGTTCGAGGACGACCTGATCGTGCGTCACCATGACGAGTTCGATTTCAGGCGCTGGTCGAAGATGGCGCTGGGCAGGCCCCACGGGCTGCTGTTCGGCTGGACGCCGCTGTGGCGCAAGACCATCAGAGACCGCGCGACGCGGCAGCTCGACGAGATGCGGTAGCCCGTACAGGAGGCGGTTCATGGCCAGGGTGAAGGGGTTCAGGCGCAGCGGGGACACGCGTGAGTCGGCGCCCGAACACTCGATGGACCCGCGTGCCGTGGAGGAACCGCCCTACCGCCCGACGGTCATCGACAACGCGATCTACGCCGACGGCGAGCGCGTCGACAATCCCGGTTCGCTCGCCGACGCCTTCGAACGCCTCAAGCAGATGCCCGACGCCATGGCCTGGATCGGGCTCTACCGGCCGAAGGAATGGGAGCTGGTCAAGCTCGCCGAGGAGTTCGAGCTGCACGAGCTGGCGCTCGAGGACGCCATCGTCGGCTCCCAGCGGCCCAAGGCCGACCGCTACGGCGACACGTTGTTCGTGGTGCTGCGGGCCGCGCGTTACCTGGACGAAGTGGAGGAGGTCGCGTTCGGCGAGGTGCACGTCTTCGTCGGCCCCGACTTCGTCCTCACCGTACGCCACGCCGAGGCCCCTGACCTGCAGGCCGTGCGCAAGCGCATGGAGTCCGACCCCGACCTGCTGCGCCAGGGCCCGCAGGCCGTCCTGTACGCCATCCTCGACGCCGTGGTCGACGGCTACGCCCCCGTGGTGGCCGGGCTGCAGAAGGACATCGAGGAGATCGAGGCCCAAGTCTTCAGCGGCGACCCGTCGGTGTCGCGCCGCGTCTATGAGCTGTCGGGCGAGGTGATCGAGTTCCAGCGGGCCACGGCTCCCCTGGTGTCGATGCTGCACGGGTTCATCGCGGGGGCGTCCAAATACGGGGTGACGGAGGAACTGCAGAGCTACCTGCGCGACGTGGCCGACCACGCGATCACGGTGACGGAGCGGATCTCGTCGTTCCGCCAGATGCTGCAGAACATCCTGATCGTCAACTCGACCCTGGTGACCCAGGCCCAGAACGAGGAGATGGCCCGGATGACGGAGGCCAGCATCCAGCAGGGGGAAGAGGTCAAGAAGATCTCGGCGTGGGCGGCCATCCTCTTCGCCCCGACGCTGGTCGGGACCATTTACGGGATGAACTTCGACTTCATGCCGGAGACGCACTGGGCGTTCGGCTACCCGTTCGCCATCCTTCTGATGGGCGCGGTCTGCCTCGTCCTGTACACGGTCTTCAAACGCCGCGACTGGCTCTAATTAGTATCTGGCCCCATGATCACTCGTACATTAGTGGGCACGGCCGCCGCCCTTACCGTCTTCACCACCACCGCGCACGCCGAACCCGTCAAGGGCGCTCCCGACCTGACCCACAACGCCCTCTACAAGGCGGCCAAGCTGCCCAAGGTCCCCTGCAAGCCGGTCAAGGGAACGAGCCTGGCCTCGACCAAGAACTACGTCACCAAGCTGGTCGACTGCCTGAACCGCGCCTGGAAGCCGGTCATCAAGGACTTCAGACCGGTCAAGGTGAAGTTCAAGGATGCGGCGGACAAGCAGTCCTGCTCCACCGGCCTCGACCTGTCCGGCTCCTTCTCGGAGATCTGCGCCACGACGATCAATGTGCGGGTGGCCTCGGACTGGATCAAGGCCAAGGACGATCTGAAGGTGTTCACCTCGATCGTCAGGACCTGGAGCTCGGTCGTCACCGGACAGACCGGGATCGGCCAGGCATGGTGGGCGCTGGAGAACGGCGCGTCGGAAGCCGTCATGGACGAGCACAACCGGCGGTACTACCTGCAGATCGACTGCTTCACCGGGGTGTCGGCGAAGAGTCTGGGGCGGGTCGTCAAGGACTGGAAGTCCGTGACCAGGATTCCGGAGTTCTGGAAGAACCGGTTCCACGGCACAGCGGCCAATCGTCTCCGCTGGAGCGAGCAGGGCTACAAGGCCGGCCGGCCGGGCGCGTGCAACACCTGGACGGCGAGTTCCGCCAAGGTCGCGTGACGCTTCAGAGCGCCGCGATCACCAGCCCCCGCCACGAACAGGGCTGTGCTTGCGGCGCACGCTTTACCTGCATGCGGCGACGTCCATCCACAGCCCTCCTCATGCGCCTTCGCTTCATCGTTCTTCTGGGCGTTCGAGCCCCTGGACGGATAGCCCCGTCTCCTGATGAATTGCGCGGACGATCCCACGGCCTGCGCCGGTCCATCAACCGGCGCTCATGCGATCGTGCCAGCGATTTCGAGCCGACGAGCCGCTCTTCGGCACCCTGTGCGCGCAGCACGTGATCCGCCGCTCCCGCTTGACGATCTCGGTCATTTCATTCGGCAATTAGACATTTATTTCCGGCATGCCCGGCATAGACCGCTAGGGCCTATATCTTTCTGCGGCCCCATAGCCTTTTCGCTGTATCGACGGGATTCCACTTCCCGGCGCCCGCCGCCACACCTACGATGCCATCGGTCTGACATCCCCTATTTCCAGGAGAGCGGCAGGATCGGGCGGCAATGGCGACGCAGGAAGAGATCGACACGGTTAGGCAGCGTATTGAACAGTTGCGCGAATTGCACGCGGGCGACGTGATCGCACTGGCCAGGCTGGTCGATGACGGCGCCCTCAAGGGCCAGGCCGGAGACCGGCTGACCACCGATCTACGGGCATGGGACCGGGCCTTCAAGGACCTGTTCACGCGCGCCCTGGCATCGCTCGACACACTCCAGCCGTCCGATCCCGTGAAGGGGGCCACCAGCAGGTGAGCCCTCAAGTCGGCATCAACCCCACGCTGATGACCCAGCTGATCAACGGCATGAAACGGGTCAGCGGCACACTCCCGGACGTCGCCCTTCAGGTGGAACGCTCTCTGACCTCTCTGGGCATCCGCCTGTGGAGCCCCACCCACGTCCACGTCATCGGCCGCCAGATGAGCGACCAGATCCCCGCGCTCCAGGGCCGCCTCGACCTGATCCTCGCCGCACCCGACCGCGAGTCCGACAAGGGCGGCGTCCTCTGGGCCAGCGAATCGGCGTGGCTGTCGAAGTCCCCCGCCGAAGGCGCCGCCACCGCCAAGGCCCTCGCCACGAGGCTCCGTGACCAGATCGCCGGCCATGCGCTCGACACCGAAACGGTGGCCGCGATCGAGTTGCACAAGAACGACCCGTACTTCGCCCTGGCCTTCGCCATGGAGGTCCCGCCGCGCGAGCTCAAAGCCCTGATCGCCAGAGCGTACGGCTCGGACCTACCGCCGTCGAACCGCCCGGTCCAGCATGACGTCCGAACACAGGACCGGCTCGCGACCATGCTCAGCACCCTCCTGGGCACGGCCTCCCGTGGGGTGGGCCGGATGCAACTGGCCGATGACTACACCGATCAACTGGTCGACGGCATCGAGAACCCGCAGGACGCGTTCGCGGTGAAGAGACTGCTCCAGGACGGGGAGTTCGACCATACCTTCCTGCTTACGCTGGTCCGCAAGCTCTACGACAAGGACATGGCCCATCCTCCCGACTTGAGCCTCCCTCGGGACATCTGGTCGATTCCCGGCCCCAAAGACACCTCCCCCGGCGACCTCAGCCCGATGGGTACGGCCCTGACCGCCCTGGCCCACCATCCCGCCGTCGCCCAGGACTTCTTCACCGACCCGCAACGTAGGCCACTGGCCTACTTGATGCGGCGGCACCACTGGGACAGCGACGCGGACACGGATCTCGGCTGGGCCATCGAGGCGGCGAGCACCGAATTCCGCGACCATGATTTGCCGCCGGGCGGGTCACGCGGCTACAAGTCGGCCCTGATCGCCTCATGGGCACTCCACTTCTGGAGCGACCCCAAGGTGCGAACGAACCTCCCACACACTCGCCATCACCTTGGCACAATCCTTGCCCAGTACCCGGGGGACGTGCACCGCGACACCCAGTCCTTTACTGACAAGGTGCCAGGTGCGGTCACGGATAAGGACCCGGACAAAAACGTACAAGGCACAGAGCCGTACGGCGCCAAGTTCAACGCAAATGAGATTCATTCGGTCATGATGTGGGCGTTCGAAGACGAGGACGCGTTCGAAACCATGGCTGCTGCACATGGACTGTACGCCGCTAAGATGCTAGACGAGCTTGCGACCAGGATCGCTACAGAAGTCCGGACCGAGTACGCGACATGGCGAAAATCGCATCCAGCAGCCACGCAACGTGAAATTAACGCCAAACGCCAGGACATCCTCGAACAGCGCATGAATCAGAGTGGAGGGCAAGAGTTCGCACGGGCCGCACGAAGCCTCAGCATGACTACTTGGATCATTACAGACGCTGCAAACGCAGCCGCCATCCAGGACGCGAAAGCACGTGATGCACGGTTTGCCGCCTTCAAAGACATGGCTGAGAGAGTCGCGGGGCTGGCTCCAGGCCCGCAAGGGAAGTTCGTCGGACTATTGATCGACAAAGCGAAGGGGACGGTCTTCGGGCAGTTGAGATCCAGTCACGAGGATCGGGCGCGCAAAGACGCGGACACCGCGCAAGGGGTCGCCAAGCACATGTTCACCGATCTAACGGCGGCAACAATGATGCGACACGGCTTGTTCGGAGGGAAATCCGCCTCCCCTAAGACGCATCCATATTCCCACGAAGATTATTCTCCGGGTTCGAAGGGCCACTTCATGAGCGAAGGAAGTATCAAACCGTGGGCCGATATGAATTCCGACGAGCGCGACGCCTACGAAGAATGGCTGAAACTGAATGAGGTCGGCCGCGTCTTCAACGGGCCGGACGGGGCCATCTCGCTCGGCTTCAAGGAGGCCGAAACCTATTACAGGCGCGACTCATGAGGCTCACCTCCTCGGCGGGAAGCATACTGACCCTGCTCGCCTTGACCGTAGCGTGCACGTCTCGTCCTGCTCCACTGCCGGATGACCGACCGCTGGGCAACGTGACCGCCTCTCCCCGAGAATGCGACCTTGTCTCGGCGAACGCGATTAAAATTGCAACCGGCTTCACTGAGTACAAAGCCGTCGGCACGAAGATGGACAAGGGTCGTTTCGCGTCGTGTTCAGTGGCCGAGAACCTGACGCCCAAAGGCAAGTTGGGACTGGTCATCGAACTTTTCGACCCGTCACCTAACGACGCGGAAGATCTAGAGAACACGAAACTGTCCACCCGAGGAAATGACCTACCAGACGAGCTGGGGCCTGGTTTCGCAGCGCAACGGAAGGACGGCAAGGAACAGACCATTTCCTTCGTCTACGGTTGGACCCCTGATATCCAGCGCCTTCTCACTGTGAGCATCGTGGAGAACGTTCCGGGCCGGGACTCGCTCGCGGATGCGACCGAGTTCTTCCGGCAACTTAAGCCCATCCTTCTGGACAAGCCCAAGTAGCTGGCGCCGACGTTCATCTCAAGCCGCAGGAATCCAAGTCCAGCCCCCTCCAGGGGAAGCCACTGCCATTCCCTTCAGCGTTACCGGATCAACGCGGAATGGGGCCCGAGTGCTGTCCATCGTCACTGCGATCGTCGACGACGTCGGGGACGAGGCTGTGGCCAAGTGGTGTGAGCGAAGACCCTTACACTGACTGGCTCTTGTCCTTTCAGGGTTCGTGATCCTGCGGCCTGTAAAGGCTGACCATGTCCTGGTGATCGGCTCGCAGAACCGTGTAAGCGTCGCCTGTGTGGCTTTCGGTGGCCAGTAAGGGCCTGATGACGTACTGCATGTCCAGGATGGTCTTGTCCCGTCACCCTGCAGCAGGCGAGCCCGTCCTAGAGCGGCGGTTCCTTGATCGAGTTGCGCGCGGCACAAGGATGCGTGCTTCCGGCGTTCGGGTGTGTCCTCGGTGTGTGGGCCTGAACGGGCTGCGGGCCTCTGTCAGCCGGAAGGGCCGGGAGGAGTTGCATGGCTTCTCTGGTGGGCCTGGGGCGGCGGGTCATCGGTGTGGGAGGTGGTTGGGTGGTCCGGTGAGGGTGATGGGGCCGTCTGGAGTGGGGAGGGTCAGGGGGTGGGGGTGTCTGTGCCGGGGATGATGAGGGTCAGTACGCGTGCCGCCTCCGGCGACAGTACGGTCACCCCCTCCGCGGTACGCAGGTAGCCCGGCGAGATCGGGCCGGACCCCACCTCCTGCCCCGCCCCCGGGAACTGGAGCATCGTCACCCGGAAGCCGTCCGAGTCGCCCAGCACCACCATCCCCTCCCCCTGGGAGACGATCCTGAGGGCGGGGTCGAAGTGCCACAGGCTGCGCAGGGTTCCCGTCGGTACGGAGTCGTGCACGGCCATGAGGTCGGACCCGTGGTGGACGAGGATGTGGCGGGTCCTGCGGACCCCGTAGGCGTCGTCGGCCAGCTCGTACGACTGCCGCCCCGGCCCCACCGAGGAGGCGACCAGGTCGGTGGCCGTGCCGGGGCGGAAGTCGGCACCCGTCACGATGGGGACGTTGTGCGCCTCCGGCGAGCGCGTCCACGCGACGTACTCGGTGCGCTCGTAGGAGTGGAACCCGGCCTCGACCAGGATGCGGCGGCCCTGGGCCGAGTAGGTGACGCCCAGGTGGTCCTCGTGGCCGTGCAGGCGCCGTCCCGGGCCGAACCTGATCGAGTAGTAGGCGGAGGCCGGGTCGTCCCACGCGGTCCTGCCGAAGACGTAGCCCGTGTCGAACACCCCCACCTCCGGCCACGTGTGGGCGAAGCCGTCGCCGCGGTTGTCGGCGGGGCTGTCGCCGAGGGGGACGAGGTAGCCGTCCGGCTGGGTGGCGTGGGCCACGTACGACTCCAGTGCCCGCCGTCTGGCCACCAGCCGCTGCGGCTGTTCGGCCCCGCTCTCGCTGATGGCGCGGAGGGCGGCGCCGAGGCGGCGGTGGACGTACACGCCGTAGCGCGGGGCCTGTTCGTGCAGGGCGCCCTGCGCGTCGATGGACAGTTCGGCCGAGGTCGTCATCCGGCGGATGGCCAGGTCCCGCCACTGCGTCCGGCCCAGGCGGCAGCCGACGACCAGGAGCGCGATGTCCTGGTCCAGGCCGTGGTTGTGGCCCTCGCGGTAGAGCGCGGGGTCGGCCAGGACCTCGCCGTGCTCGGCCAGGCTGTTCCAGAGGCGGCGGGTGCGTACGTGCTCGCTGAGGCACACCAGCGCGGGCGCCCGCAGCGCGACCGCGTGCTCGGCCCACGCCCACCGGCTGATCCCCGGGACGCCGCGCGGGTTGTGCCGCATCCAGTGGTCGGCCAGGTCGGCGGCGCGGTCGAGGTAGGCCTGCCCGCCCGAGCGCTCGAACTCGGCGACCAGGCGGCCCAGCCAGCGCAGTGAGTGCAGGTTCAGGGCCCAGGAGCGGTTGCCGTGCGGGTTCGCGGTCCAGTCGATCCTTTCCCCGAGGTCGACGGGCGGCAGCCCGACGAACCTCACCTTCCCGTTCATCACCTCCTCCGGCTTGATCACGGGAAACTGGTCGCTCAGGCAGATGGCCCTGCCTGACGTCGAACGGGCACGCCAGAACACGTCGTGGCTCCTGTTTCAGGGCGCGCGAGACCCACGCTCCGCGCTGATGGGCAAGGAAGGGGGGCTTAGGGCAGGTCGGGGCCCTGGTCGGTCCAGCCGGCCGAGAACACGATCTCCGGGCGCCCACCCCGGCTGTCCACGCTGGACAGCACCTGCGAGCTGACCGGGTCGATGATCAGCGTCCGTTCGGCGCCGGAGGGCAGTCCGTACGAGAACGCCTCACCGGTACGCCCCTTCGCGTCGGTGCCGGCGCCCAGGTAGCGGACCTCGGGCAGGTCGGCCAGCGCCCGGTAGGCGGCGGCGCGGACCCCCGGCGGGGACGGCTTGGTCCACAGCAGGCCACTGAGCGCGTCGGCGAGCAGCCCCTCGGAGCCCGGGGGCAGCATCGCGGCCACCCGCTCGCGCAGCGCGGCGGCGTCGGAGGGCAGCGCCTGGATCTGCTGGTACGTCAGGTCGCGCCCGGCCATGCTGAACGGCGACCCGCCGGTGATCGGGACGACCCTGCCCTGTTCGGCCTGCCACGCCCGGCCCTGCCTGGTCACCCAGAGCTCGGTACGCCTGTCGCCGTCGTGCAGCTTGCTGACGTGCCAGTACGTGCCGTCCTGGGCGGACGACGCCGCCGAGGTTGCCGCCGACAGCAGGATCGAGCGGCCGGAGAGCTGCTGGGCCGGGTTCATGAAGACGATCAGCGCCAGGGCCGCCGCCGCGACGGCGGGGATCATCAGCCACGACAGCCGCCTGCGCCGGCGCCTGGCCGCCAGCCGCCGCCACACCCTGGCCTGGGTACCGGGGCCGGGGCGGGGGTCGCCGAACAGGTCGCGTACGTGTGCCAGCTCATCCATGGACGGGCACCTCCCCGAGCCGGGCGCGCAACTTCTTCCTGGCCCGGCTGAGCCGCGAGCCGACGGTGCCGTACGGGATGCCGAGGACGGCGGCGATCTCGTCGTGGCTCAGCCCGGCCAGCGCGACCAGCAGCACCACGTCGCGGTCGCGCCGGTCGAGCGCGGCCAGGGCGGCGGCCAGTTCGGGACGCAGGCTCTGCGCGCTGACCCGCACGGCCACCGTCTCCTCGTGCCCGGGGGCGTCGCCGTCGGGGGCGCAGCGGCCGAGCGCGCGCAGGGTTCGGGCCTCCAGGCGGCGGTGCTTGCCGATGAGGTTGGTGGCGATGCCGTACAGCCAGGCCCGCACCCCCGCGCGGGACGGGTCGTACTGGGCGCGCTTGCGGAACGCGGTAAGGAATGTCTCGGCGACGATGTCCTCGGCGTGGTCGGGGCCGAGGCGCTGGGCGACATAGGTGTGGATCTCGCCGAAATGCGTGTCGAACACCGCGGCGAAGCCGTCCGCGTCGTCCAGCACGCCGTCCAGCAGGCCGTCCGGGGCTTTGTCCGGCGCGCCGACCGCGGCGCCCTGCGGTGGCCCGGGCGCTCGAGCGGCCCAGGGCACCGTGGTCGCGATGGTCTCCCCCGTCATGTGCAACCTTCCGGTGAATCAGTCGTCATCTGTTATCACCCGATGCACCGGTTTGCTTTCACAGGAATCTGCGGACGTCCGCGATCTCGTCGTCGAGCGGGCCCGCGGGCAGGTCGTCGAACGGTTGTACGGTGACGTTCGCGCCCTTCCTCCCCCACGTGCCCCTGATCGTCCCGTCCACGAGCACGACGGGGCGCAGGATGCCGCCGCCGGGGAACACCTTCTTCGCGTGTTCGGCGGGCAGGATCGGGTCTCTGCTGCGCCAGCCCATCAGGTATTCGTCGAAGGCGGGCGCGAGGCGTACCACGGGGGGCTCTTCCCGGGGCGGGGGCGCGGCGGCGCTCAGGCCCCAGGCCGTGCGGGCCTGGCCGAGCGGCAGGCCGGACCAGGCGGCCAGGTCGTCAGGGGTGGCGGGGTGGTGGGCGGCGCGGTAGCGGGTGGCCAGTTCCTTCAGCGCGCGCTCGCGGTCCGGTTCGGGGACGACGGGGGCGCCGAGCCAGTCGGCGGTGTGGACGTAGGTGGGCTTGCCGGAGCGCGACGGGGCCAGCACGGCCAGGCCGTGGTGGGCGGCCAGGGCCACCAGATGGACGATGCCCTGGCCGCGGGCCCGGCCCGCGAGGCGCTCCTCCAGGTCGGCCTTGGTGAGCGGGCCCTGGCCCTCGAGGGTGCGGCCGATGAGCGTGAGGAGGTCGTCGCCGGTGACGCCCTCCTCGGCCAGGCGGCGCAGGATGTTCGTGTCGCGCCGGGTGAGGGCGTGCATCCACGGGAGGTCTTCGGCGTGGATGAAGTGCAGGGTGCCGCGCGGGCCCCACGCCCTGACGATCTCGCGGTCGTGCCAGGCCTGCTCGACGTCGGCCGCGGTGAGGGTGGCGGAGCGGGCGCGGAAGGCGAGCAGGGCGGAGGGGACGTCCTGGGCCTGCACGGCGGCCAGGTGCCGGACGATCTCGCCCGCCGCCAGGCCGGGCGGGCGGTGCAGGAGCTGGGCCTCGACGCTTCTCACCCGCGACATCATCGCAGCCACCGCGGGCGGCGCGGCCTCAGCCGGCGGCGGGCGGCGCGCGTCATCGGAGCAGGAGGCGGTTGCGCAGGCGGGTGGTGAGGGGGGTGCGGGCGCGTACGGTGCGGCGGATGGCGTCGCTGCGCCGCCAGGCGGCCGTGGCGGCGTCGTCGGTGACGGCCTCGGGGGCGTAGCGGACGAAGTTCGAAATTTCGGCCAATGGCTGGAGATCGGCCGAGATGTCGCCCGGATGGCGGGACACCACGTCCCCCGCCGTCAGCCCCTTCACCCCCTTCAACCCCAGGTCGTCGCACGTCTGATGCCACGCGCCGAGCACCCGCTGCCCCGCGCCCACGACCGAGCGGCGCCGGCGCCGGCGCCACCAGGGCAGCGCCGCCACCACGCCCGCGTACGCCACCAGCGCCCCGCCACCCGCCACCCCCGCGAGCAGCCACGGGGACGGGCCGGTCGCCGGATCCTCGCCGTCCTTGCCCGCCTGCGGCTGGGACGTCTTGGGCCGATCGCTCCCGCCCTTGGCGAACTCGCCCTCCAGCTCCTCGCTCTCCTCGATCGCCGACGACACGACCTCATGATCGTCCTTGGCGCCGCTGCGGCCGGGCGTGGGGTAGAACGGCCGCCAGCCCAGCCGGTCGAACTTGATCTCCGCCCACGCCATCACGTGACCCGACTTGACGTGGTAGACCCCGCCGGACGACTGCCCGGGCCGGAACCCGACGACCACGCGCGACGGCAGCCCGAGCGTCCTGGCCATGAGCGCGAACGTGGCCGCGAACTGCTCCGACGTCCCCCGGTGCGTGGTCTGCAGGAAGAACTCCAGGCCCTTGAGCGAGTGTCCGGGCGGCGCGGTGACGTCGTAGCTCGCGTTGGTGCGCAGGTAGTTCTGGAGCCGGTACGCCTGCTTGATCGGCGCGTCGGCGCCCTTCGTGGCCTGCTGGGCGAGCCTGCGGAAGAGCTGCTCCTGCGGGCTGTCGGGGAAGGCGGTCAGGTCCGGGTCGCGTACGGGGGTGGCCTCCAGCAGGTCCTGCCTGGTCGGCCTGGCCACGCGCGAGGCCACCTCGTAGCCGAACCCCTTGGCCGGTTTCGACCCGGCCAGCAGGGCTCCGCTGTCGGGGTCCACCGCCAGGCCGCGCACGCCGATGACCTCCTGCGGGCGTTCGGCCGCGGGCAGCCAGGTGCCGGGCAGTCCGTCGAACTTCACCCACTGCCGTACGACCTCCGCCGCGCCCGTCCACTCCCCCTCAGGGACCCGGCCGCCGGTGGGCTGGAAGCGGGCGGCGGACGTCCAGCGCACGCCGTCGTACCGGTCGAGCACGGCCAGCCGCCAGTTGAGCGGTTTGCCGGACTTGACGGTGAAGAGCTCTCTGTCGGGGATCTGCAGCCAGGCCGAGACGCGGTCGAGCGGGCTCACGCTGTCCACGCGCCGGGGCGGCGGGAGGTCGGCGTCGTTCCTCGGGTTGTACGGCTGCGCGGCGATGGGCAGCAACGGCCCCGCCACCAGCGCCAGCGCGGCCACCGCGGCGGCGGCCGGGAGCCCGGCCAGCAGCCAGACCGGCGGACGGTCGTCGCGGAGCAGCGCAAGAGCGGCGACCAGGACGAAGAGCGCGCCCGCGACCGGGAGGTTCGAGCCCTGGCCGTCGACGCCGAGCATGAGCGCGACGCCGAAGACGAGGAGGGCGGGGACGGTGGCGGCGATCCTGGTCCCGGTGCGTGCCAGGGTCTCGGCGCCGATGGTGGCCGCCGCCCAGACGAGCGTGTGGACGAGGACCAGCAGCTCCGGCTCGGGCTGGGCGGGCAGGAGCGTGGTGAGCAGCGCCTGCCAGGAGTTGGCCACGTCGGCGAACAGGCCCGGTTCGAGGCCCTGGTAGAGGAGGATCGTTCCGGCGAACCAGAGGACGACGTCCAGGCCGAGGGCCAGCCAGAGGGGGCGCCTCCAGGTGAGGACGGCCACGGCGGCGGGGGCCACGGCGGCGGGCACGACGGCGGTCAGCAACTCCGTCCCGGGGAAGACCCGGTGGAACCCCCACCCGGCCACCCCCGCGACCCCCGCCACGACCGCCGCCCCGGCCACCCGCCGCCACAGCACCTGCTTCTTGCGGGCGGGTGCCTGGTCGTGGGGGGCGGGTGCCTGACCGTGGAAAGCGGGTGCCTGGCCATGGAAGGTGGGTGCCTGGGTCTTGCGGGTGGGTGCCTGGTCTTCGGTGCCCGCACGCCTGCGGGCACGCCGCGAGGGCCGCGCCGGTGTCCCGGCGGGCGGCTGTGCGGTGCCGGGAACCGCCTGTCCCTGGGCCGCCCCGCCGGAGGGCCCACGGTTCCCCGCCTGCCCGCCGACCGTGGCGGCGCTCGTGTGCGCCGGGCTCGGGGCCGGACCTCCGGGCCCGAGACCATGCCCGTCGCCGCCCGACGTGGCGCTCCACCCCTGCGACCCGGCGGACGCGGTGCCCAGGGGCGCCTGACCCCAGGACGGGGCGCCCGCCGACGCGGGCATGCCGTTGGTGGGGGCTGGGGTTCCGGGTGGGGTGGTGGGCAGGCCGCTCGTTGGAGTTGGGGGCCCGGGTGGGGTGGTGGGCATGCCGGTCGTGGAGGCTGGGGGCCCGGGGCGGCTGTGGCGGCCCGGCGGGGGGACGTGGTGGGTCATCGGGGACCCCAGGTGAGCGGGAGCTCGTCCAGGGAGGCGACGGAGACGACCTTGACGCCGGGCGCGCTCACCTCGCCAGGGCCGACGTAGACGCAGATGACGCGGTCGAAGCGGCGGCGTACCCCGGTCGCGCGGGCCGCCTCCGACGGGTCGGCGGTCACCAGGATCAGCGAGCCCCCGCCCCTGGCCAGGCGCATCGCCTCCGTGACCCCGGCCGTGCCCGGCCGTACCAGGGCCAGCCGGTCTAGGACCGTGTCGGCGTCCGGCTTGGCGTCCGGCAGGGGGCCGTCGCCGGTGAGGACGCGTACGGGGAAGCCCGCGCGGGAGGCGGCGACCGCGGCCGAGGCGGCGGCGTCCACGGCCAGCTCCGTCAGGCCGCGCGTGTCGAGCACCACCGTCGTCGTCGGCAGGCTGGCGTCGATGAGCTGGCGGACCATGAGCGTCCCGGTACGGGCGCTGGAGCGCCAGTGGACGTGGCGCAGGTCGTCGCCGACCACGTACTCGCGCAGGGTGTGGAAGGTGACCGTGCCGCTGGGCGCGTTGTCGCTGGTCGGGCCCTCCAGGTGGTGGGCCTTGCCGGACGGGACGACGGCCAGGGGGACGGTGCGGGGGCGTACGAGGAGCGTGGCGGGGCCGCCGTACTCGCGGACGCGGCGCGTCAGGCCGAACGGGTCCGCGCGCACCAGCAGCAGCGGGCCCACTGGGATCTCCCCGCGCGTACCGGTCGGCAGCGGGTACGACACCGTCCGTGCCGCCCCTTTCGGCAGCCGGGGCAGGTCGACCGTGTGCTCAGCGGCGCCGATCCGGTCCTGGGCGCGCAGGCCCGACAGGCCGCGGCGGCCGAGGTTGGCCACGTTCAGCACGGCCACGGCGGCGTCCCCGCGCGGCACCTTGAGCGGCGTGACCTCCCGGTGCACCTCGAGCCGCGGCCTCGGAGCGGTCCACGCCAGCGCCGCGGCCAGGGCCAGCAGGCCGCCCGTGGCGAGCACGACGGGCTCGGGGTAGCCGAGCGCGAACCCCGCGGCGTACAGGACGGCGGATCCGGCCAGCGTGCCCCACCCCAGCGGGGTCAGCACCCCGGCGCGCCGTGCCATCTCAGGCCGCCTGCGGCACCGGCATCCCGGCGAGGATCTCGCCGAGCGCGGCCGCCCCGCTCACCTCGCGCAGCTCCGCCTCCGGCGTGAGGATCAGCCGGTGCGCCAGCACCGGTACGGCCAGCGCCTTCACGTCCTCCGGAACCACGTAGTGCCGCCCGGCGGCGGCGGCCTTGACCCGCGCCGCCCGCAACAGGGCGAGGCTGCCCCGGGGGCTGGCGCCGAGCCGCAGGTGCGGATTGGTACGGGTGGCGGCGCACAGCGCCACGATGTAGTCGTAGACCGGGTCGGCCACGTGGATGCGCGACGCGAAGTCGATCATCCCGGCGACGTCGGAGGCCCGCGCCACCACCGGCAGCCGTTCGACCTGCGGCCCCGTCGGCATGCCCTTGAGCACCTCGACCTCGGACATGTGGTCGGGGTACCCGACGGAGATCTTCATGAGGAACCGGTCGAGCTGGGCCTCCGGCAGCGGGTACGTGCCGTCCATGTCCACCGGGTTCTGCGTGGCCACCACCAGGAACGGCCTGGGCACCGGATGCGGCTCGGCGTCCACCGTGACCCGGCGCTCCTCCATGACCTCCAGCAGCGCGGCCTGGGTCTTCGGGGAGGCGCGGTTGATCTCGTCGGCGAGCACGATGTTGGCGAAGACGGGCCCGTGGTGGAACTCGAACTTCTGGTGCGCCTGGTTGAAGATCGACACGCCGGTGATGTCGCTGGGCAGCAGGTCGGGGGTGAACTGGATGCGCCGCCACTCGGCGTCCACGCTGGCCGCGAGCGAGCGGGCGAGCGTGGTCTTGCCGGTGCCCGGCACGTCCTCCACCAGCAGGTGCCCCTCGGAGAACAGGCAGATCAGGGCCAGCTCGATGGCCTCGTGCTTGCCGCGGATGATGCGCTCGATGTTGCCCGCCAGCAACTGGAAACGCTGCGCGAACTGCCCGGCGAGCTGCTGCGGCGGCTGCTGCTGTTGCGCCGGCTGCTGCGGCTGCGCCTGGTAGGTCTGCTCGAACTGGTCCTGGTAGTTGTACTGGTTCAACTGAGTCCCCTTCTCAGTCGGTGCACTCGAAGAGCGGCGCTTCCGGGAAGCCACCGTCCGGAGTCGCTACCAGAGTGTCGCTGAGCCACCCGTTTCCGTACTGCGTTTCAACTTTGTTCCAAATGTCACTCGTGCTGCCGTCCTGCGACTCGGTCACGGACTGCCCCTTGACCTGGCAGATCACGGTCACGGTGATGTACTGACCCTGCGGGATCTTGCCCACGTTCTGGTCGCCGTTCTTGGCGGGTCCGGGCCGGATCAGGGTGTTGGTCTGGTCGTTGTTCTTGTTCTTGTACTGCTGGCGCGGATAGGCCAGGTCCACCTCGGTCGTGGCCACGTCGGGGCTCTCGCCGGCCGCGTTCCTTGCCTTGAGCCTGAAGGTGTGCTTCTGGTTGTTCTTCAGGCCGTCCACGGTGTACGACCTGCCTCTGATGGCGTCGTTCGTGGCCGCGCCGGTCAGCTCGTACGTGGTGTCGTCGGCGCCGCCCTCGGGGCCGTTCCAGCTCAGCTCGGCGCCCCGGTTCTTGGCCTTGGCCGTGAAGCCGGTCGGCGAGCCGGGTGCCACGCACGGCTTGGCCCCGGCGCTCGGCTCCGACTCGACCTCACCGCCCGACCAGTGCGCGACCACGACGAACGTGTACTCCTTCGCGCAGTCCCCGCCCGTGAACTCGAACTGGAACGGCCCCTCGGCCTCCGCCGACTCCGGCGTGGGCTGCCCCGCGCCGGTCGTCTTCAACGTGTAGCGCTCGACCTTGCCGCCCGTGGACGGGCTGAACGTCACGGTCACCTTGCCGGGCCCCGACCGGGCGGTGACGGCGCCGGGCGCACCGGGCGCGCTCGCCGTGGGAGTCGGCGTGGGAGTCGGGGTCGCGGAGGGGGTCTTGCTGGGCTCGCGCGTGGGCTCGGCCTCCCGCGTCCGAGTGGGCGTCGGCCGGCCGGTCGTCTCGATGGGCTCGGGATCGGGGTCGGGCCGGTCATCGCTCTGGCTGGGGTCGGGACGCGGCGTCTGCTTGGGCTTCGGCGTGCTGGTCGGCCCCGGTACGTCGGAGTCGTCCTTGTCGATGTCGTGCTTGCGGCCCTCGGGGTCGATGACGACGGCCTTGTCGCCGTTCTCGTCGTTGGCCCAGAGCAGGCCGTCCTTGACGAACACGTCCACCGGGCCAGGACCCTCGGCCACCCGTAGCGTGGTGGGCCGGCCGCCGGCCGCGCTGTCCCAGACGATGAGGGAGCCGCTGCCCTGGTCGGGCACGTACACCTTGGAGCCGAGCACCTGCGGCACGCCGAGCTTGGCGGGGTCGTCCGCGGCGAACTTGGTGCTGAGCACGGAGTTGGACCCGGTGTCGATCACCACGAGCAGCCCGGACTCCCCGGGCGTCAGGATCGGCACGAGGGCGCCCTCGGTGGCGGCCGGGGTGAGCGCCCCGCCCTTGGCGGCCTGGGCCACGCCCTTGGGCAGCGTGATCTCGCCGACGCCGCCGTCCGCGCCGATGATCGTGGCGGTGGCGGCGCGGCTGTTGACCACGACGGGCAGGCCGCCGGCGATCGTCACCGACAGCTCCTCGCCCGGCTCGCCGACCTTGACCGGGCTCGCCGCCGCACCCTGCGACACCGGTACGACCTCGCCCTTCGCCGTGACCGGCACCCACAGGCGCCCGCCGCCGTCGATGCGCGCCGCGCCGAGCGGCCCCGGCAGGGTGATCGGGGCGCCGACGGAGCCGAGCGTGACCGGGTCGATCTGCTGGACGCGGCCCGCGGCGGGGTCCACAGCGTACCCGGCATTGCCGGACACGGCGAGCTGCATCCCCGCCGCGCCGAAGTCGCGGGTCTGGGCGACGCTGAGCTGGCTGGGCTCGACCCGGCTGACATAGCCGGTACGGTCGTCGACGAGCAGCACGTTCCCGCCGTCCTGCACGACGCGGAGCTGACGGCCCGCCTTGTCGTTCAGATAGCCGTCGACCTCGCCCGACAGGCCGTTGACGTGCACGATCTTGCCTCTGACCTTGGTCCACAACCAGGCGCCGACGTCGGCCAGCTTGGGATTGGCACTGGAGACGCCCACGCCGAACCACGCCGCCGCGGCGACCAGGATCGTGGCCACCACACCGGCGATCACGGCCGTGCCTCGATCACCTCGGAGCACCCGCACCTGTCACTCACCCCGTATGTACGATTACAGAGCGTATTGCCCCCACATTTCGGGCATCACCCTAGCGCTTGTACGCGGGTACCGGCCGGTAGCCATGGAAGTCATGGTGCGCGAGTGCCAAGAGTGTCGGTCCGAAGCCGTACCTTAGAGCGCGTGTCCGATCAGCCCCTGACCCTCGACGCCGTCCTCACCGACGAGGCGGTTCTGTCGACCTATCGCCGCATGTTCGCCGCGCTGGCCCGCGACAGCGGGGCGGTGGTCGACGACCCGGCCCTGGTCGACATCGCCGAGACGCTGTTCGCCGCGTTCGCGGAGGCGGGCGAGGAGTGGCTGACGCACGAGCAGATGCGCTTCGCCTGCCGGGCCTACGCGACCGACCAGTTCGACAACCGGCTGCGGGTGCTCAAGGGGCTCGGCGCGATCCGCGAGGTGTTCCCCAAGCCCAACCAGCTCCGCTACCGCGCCTCGTTCACCAGCGTCGTGGGGCTGATGTTCATCCGGCGGATGATGGACGACGGCGGGCAGTCGGAGATGCACCGCCTGCTGGCGCTCGAAGACCTCAACGTGGCCGACCCGCGCACCACGATGGAGCAGGCGCGGGTGAGCGCGCTCAACCTGGCGCGGGCGTTCCGGCTGTGGGCGCTGGAGCTGATCACGCTCACCATGGGCACGATCGAGGAGCTGCGCGAGCAGGCGCCCAAGCTGTGGGGCACCGAGGAGATCGCGCGGCGGGCGCAGAGCCTGCACGGCACGATCCTGACCCGGTGGCCGGAGCTCGACCGGGTCTGCACCGACCTGCGGGCGGCGATCTACGCCTACAGCGACGCCTCCCGCCGCGCCGCCGGCCGCCTGGCCGACTCGGCGGGCACCACCCGCAACCTGACGCTGCTGCCGACGGAGACATGGCGCACGTTCGCCCAGACGGCCTCCAAGGAGCGGCTGGCGGCGGTCCTCGACGGCTTCGTCTTCGACGCCCCCGCGCCGTGGCACGACCCGGCCGCCATCGCCCGCGCCGTCGACGAGGCCCCGCGCCCGGCTCCCGCCCAGCCCACTCCCCCGCGCTCCAACCTGCCCGACCCCGGGCCCGGCTCCTCGCTCGACTCCGCACCCAGCGCGGCGCTGCGGCGGCTGACCGAGGTGGCGGAGTCGCTGCTGGGGCCGGCCGACCGGGTTGCGCTGCCCGACGTGCTCGGCTCCGACTGGCCCTCGGCCCGCCGCGTCCTCGCCGACCTGACGACCGTCGACCTGCGGCCCGAGCTGCCCTACCGGCTGACCTGGTCCGACGAGCTGACGGTCGACCCGGGCCGCGAGCCCGCCTGGCTCTCCCACGGCTACCTGGAGCGCACCTGATGCCCGCCGCCGACCACCACCCCACCGAACCACCCGAACAGCCCGCCGCCCATGGGGCCGCCGTGACACCCGAGCCCAACGTCACCGGACCTGCCGCCGCCGACCCCGCCGTGACACCCGAGCCCACCGATGCCGGGCCTGGCGTGGCGCCGGGGGCCGGTGGTGGGCGGGTGCGGTCCAGGGTGGCCGGGGGCGGGGTGGCCGCCGCTCGTGAGGGCGAAGGGGCCATCGCGCACGCGTGGGTGCGCGCCGGCGGGCCGCTGGACCTGGGGGCCGGGGTGGCGGCGCCGGCCGGGATGGTCCGGTTGACGCGGCCCGACTCCACGGGCGAGGCCCTGCCGGTGTGGCCCGACGGCGTGACGCCTTCGCTGCTCGAGGAGTACCAGGTGGCGCCCGTTCCCGTGGAACGGGCCGGGGAGACGCGGCGGGTGCTGGCGGCCGTGCTCAAGTGCTGCTGGAGTGACCTGTCCGTCGACCCGTGGCCCGGTGATCCGGCGCCCATGGAGCTGGTGCTCGACACCTATCGGGCGCTGATCGGGCGTACCGACGATCTGATGCGCAACTGGGCGATCGGGGCGCTGCGGCGCCTGCACGACTCCGCCTGGATCGTGCTCGACGACGGCGTGATCGTGCTGGGCCCGCGCTGCGCCCTGTGGCCGGTGGAGTCGCACGCCCAGTTGCAGGAGCTGGTGCGCCGCCTGCCCGAGCCCGAGCGTCCCGGCCTCACCGTGGTCGGCGACGCCGACATCGTCGCCGCCGCCCGTCCCGGCCCCGCCGAGGAGGAGACCCCGGGCGGGCCCGGCGGGCGGGTCGAGGGCGGGGCCGCCGAGTTCGACGACCTGCTGGGCGGCTACGACGAGCGGCGGCGGGCCGAGCTGGTCGCCGCCTACATGGCGGTCGAGCAGGCCGCCGAGCCCGTGCCGGAGGTGCGCTTCGCGGCCCTGCGCGACCCGGCGCTGCGCCACACGCTCGGCGAGATGCTGGCCAGGCGCGGCCGCACACTGATCCAGCACCGCGAGCGCTGGATCTCCGGCTACGACGACGCCCGCGCCGCCGCGCTCGGCGCCCTGGAGGCGGCGGGCCCGGCCGGGCGGCTCGGGGTGAGCGAGCGGGCGGTGCTGACGCTCGTCCTGGTGCACTCCGTGGCCATCCCGAGGGCCGAGGGGCTGCTGCCCGAGGACTCGTGGCTGTCGCCGCACCCCACGCCGGCCGACGAACTGCGCCGCCACACCCAGCTCCCGATCGGCGAGCTGGAGGCGGCGTTGCGCACGTTGCGGCACGCGGGCCTGCTCGGTCAGGTCAAGGCGGGCGGGGAGATGGGCGGGGAGGCGGGCGGCTACGTGCCGGGGCCGCAGTTCCACCGGCTCACGCCGGCGGCGCGGCGGCGGCTGCAGGAGGAGCTGATCCTGGCGGCCGGGCCGAACACACCGCTGGCCACCGCCGTACTCGCCCGCAGGTCGGCCAGATGAACCCGGCGGCAGGCCGGCCAGGCCGTCCCGCGCGCGGGACGGCCGGATGAGCCCGCGCGCGCGGGCCGTACAGATCAGCGTCATCACGGACGGAAGGGTTACGGGGGGCACAGGTGTCGCAGGTGGAGAACGTCGTCGGGGACCGGGTGCTGATCGCCGTGCAGGCGGTCAACATCTCACGGCTGTCGACCCATCCGGTGCCCACGGTTCCCGGCACGCTCATCGTGGTGGCGGGCGCCGGGCCCAAGGACTCCAACGGGGCGGGCAAGTCCTCGTTCATCGCCTCGATCACGGCGCTGCTCGGTGACGAGCAGTGGCGCTTCGCCTCGGGTGCCAAGGCGGTGTCCGAGCTGCTGTTCAACGCCGAGCTGGCCAGCGGCGCCGGCGCCCGGCAGTGGGCGAGCGCCGACCACGGCTACATCGTGGGCGTCTTCGGGCCGCCCGGCCTGGACTCCTTCGAGCCGGCCCCTGCTCAGGAGGTCGCACCCGTCGAGGACGGTGACGCCGAGACCGGCGGTGAGCTCGTGCTCGACGGCGCCGAGGAGCTGTTCGAGGTGCCCGACACCTCCGGCGGGGCGCTCACCGTGTGGCTCAAGGTCAACCAGGAGGCGCCGCACCTGGAGATACGCTGGCGGGAGGGCGTGCATCTGGCCGCTTCCCCGTCGGAGGCCGAGCGGGTGGCGCGGGCCGACGAGATCTGGGCGTCGCTGCCCAGGTCGGCGGGCCGGCGTGACGTGGTGGCGCGCGACCTGACCAAGGTGCTCTACGGCGACCGGGTCAGGTGCGTGTCGTTCCTGTCCACGTCCGTGCGCAGCAAGGTCGCCACCAACCTGCTGTCCCAACCGCTCAACGAGATCACCCCCGAGCGCGTCTTCGAGGCCATCGCCGCGCTCACGGGCCTGGACGCCGAGCTGGAGCAGGAGCGCGAAGCCCGCCGCGACGAGCACGCCAGGCGGGTGCGCGCGGCGCAGGCGGCCGACCGGCTGACCGAGTTCGAGGCGGAGTCGAAGGCGCTGCTGACCACGTTCGACCGGCGCGACCAGGCCCGGATCCGCCTCGCGGACGCGTTGCGGTGCTGGCGGGGGCGGCAGGCGCGCAAGCTGGCCGACGCGGCGGGCAAGGACGAGGCGCTGAGCGCCGACCTCGAACGGCACCGGGCGGCGGGCGAGGCGGCGGCCGAGGCGATCGCCATGGTGAAGGCGGAGATCGCCACCCTGCGGGAGGACACCCTCGACCGGCAGGTCTCGCAGGCCCGCAAGGAGCTGGCGGCGATGCAGGCGCGGGCGGCCAAGCTCGACGCCGACCGCGCGGTGGCGGAGAACTCCGCCGACGAGCTGCGCGGCCTGATCCCGGCGGTGGAGGAGACCCGCAGGTTCGCCGACGGGCGGGACGTGCCGACGGCGGAGCGGGAGCTGGGCGAGGTGCGCTTCCGGCTCAACGAGGCCCTCAAGGCGCTCGGGGTGGCCGACCGGGAGGTGTCCTCCGCGCAGGCCGCCCTCGACGATGCCGAGGGCGGCCCGGCGGCGGCCCAGCTCAACGTCCTGACGGCGGCGGGCATCGGCGCGACCGGCCTGCTCGACGCCCTCGACGTCGCCGAACAGGCCCGCGACGCCGCCCACACGCCACCTCCCACGGGCACCGGCACACGAGCCGCGACGGGTGGCGGTGACGGTGACAGTGGCGGTGACAGTGGCGGTGGCGCCGGTGGGCAGGCGCTCGGTGAGGCGCTCAGGGCTCGTTACGGCAAGGGGCAGGCGGGCGGGTCCGGCGCGGAGGCGCAGGGCGGGCTCGCGCTCGGAGAGCTGCGGGGCTGGCCCAACGAGCATGCGGTCATCGTGGACGCCGACCGGCTCGACGAGGCCGCCGCCGCCCTGGCGGACCTGCCGGGGTCCGTGCTGGTCAGCGCGGCCGGGGTCAGCGTCGTGGGGGCGTTCGACGGGGTGGCGACCGGGCGGGAGGCCCGGATCAAGGCCGCCGAACAGCGACTCAACCGGGCCAGGGACGTTCAGGAGACGGCGGCGCAGGCCGTACGCGATGGGGAGGAGGCGGTCGCGGAGGCGCAGCGGCGGCTCGAAGGGGCCAGGGCCGGGGTGCGGCTGGCCGAGCTGGAGGCGAGGCTGGCCGCGCGGCGGGCCAAGCTGGGCGAGCTCAACGCGGCCATCGAGGAGCTGACGCCCCGGGTGGCCGAGGCCGAGCGGCAGACGGGCGCGCTCGACTTCCGGGCCCGCACCAGGGACATGGAGATCGAACGCCTGGAGGGCAGGCGGCACCGGCACGAGGCCGAGCGGGCGCAGGCGCGCGATCAGGAGACGAAGGTCGGCTCGGAGCGCGATGCGCTCAAGCTCGACGCGCTGGCCGCCGACTGGGGCGGCACCACCGAGACGGCCCGCGAGTGGCTGCGGGCGCTGCCCGAGGAGGAGCGGCCCCGCGCGGCCGAGGAGTGGTGGCGGATCGCCGAGCGCCACCTCGACCAGGCGCTGCGCGACACGTTCCCGGAGGACGAGGCGGAGGTCCCGGAGGAGCTGCGGTTCCTGCTCAGCGAGCGGGAGGGCAGCACGGCGCGCGAGCAGGCGACGTTCGCGACGGTGTGCGGGTCGCTGGGGTCCTACCTGCGGGGGCAGGAGGAGTACGAACGCCACCAGCGGCGGCAGATCGAGGCGCAGGTCGTCTCCCGGCAGCGCGACCTCGCGGCGGCGGCCACGGGCGCGGAGGAGGCGGCGCAGTCGACGGCCGTGCACCGGGCGGCGCTGACGGCGGCGATCAAGGCGCGGCTCACGCGGGTGGCCGAGGAGTTCGACAAGCTCGACAGCTCCTACGGAGGCTACGGCGCGACGCTGGAGTTCCCGGTGCCGCCCGCGCCCGCCGACCCCGAGCAGCGCTGGCAGTGGCGGGTCACGCCGAAGTGGCGGCGCGGCGAGGGGCAGGGGTTCGTGCCGTACAACCGGCGGGCCAACACGGCGCTGATGGACGAGAAGGCCGTCAAGCTGGTGTGCGCGGCGGCCATCGCCTCCTCCGGGGGCGGGCATCTGTGCCTGGTGCTCGACGAGCTCGGCCGCAACCTGGGCAAGGAGCACCGCCGGGAGGCGGTGGCGCTGTTCAGGCGGATCGGGGAGACCTACGGGATCACCGTGATCGGGGCGCTGCAGGACGACATGGAGCCGTACGCGATCGACGCCTGCGGGCAATACGTCAAGCTGCGGCGCTCTTCGGACGCGATGCCGTACAACGAGCCGCCGGTGATCGTCGGGCACGACCAGCACGCCGAGCGGGTACGAGCGCTGGCCGCTTACGTCGACCGCACCCCGGCGTAGAAGACGCGAAAACCCCGCTCACCACTGCGGTGAGCGGGGACCCGGCGACCGAGGTCACATGTCCCGGTTGTCCGTGATCCGCACGCTGTCGGCCGTGGCCGAAGCGGCGGTCGCCACGGCGACGCCCCCACCGACCGCCAGAACGGCCAGGGCGGTCACGACAATGCGCTTCTTCACACCTTTCTCCTAATCCCGGAGGACTGGCCGGATCTCATCCTGCCCGCCGCCACCGGCGGTCATAAGGGACCCGGCTGCCATCGATCGCGCTGTTCCCGCCAGGTGCTCCTGGCGGGCGTTCCCAGCGCCCGTCAGCGCACGGCGGCGAGGACCTGTTCGGCCACGGCGTCGATCATGCGCTCCGCGGTGGCCCTGCCGATCGGTCTGCCTTCGCTGACGCGGCGGCCGGGGATGTCCGCGCCGCTCGCGCTGATCGTGATCAGCAGGTTGCCCTTGCGCAGGACGGCCCGGCCCTCACCGCGTCTGGCCCCGGCCACCTGATAGACGAAGAACACGTAGTACCCCTCGTCGAAGTGCCGGCCCGCGTCGGCGGTGCCGACGCGCCGGATCTCCCCCTTCACGGCGGGCACACCGCCGAAGACGCTGGGCTGGCGGTAGTCGCCGGCCCGTTTCTGCTTGAAGGACTCCTTCGCGTACGCCTCGGTGTCCGCGAAGCCGGGGTCGTAGGTGACCTTGAGGTCCCTGAAGCGGAACGGCGGCGCGGTGCCCGGGTCGTTCGACCACTGGCAGGCCACGGCCCGCTTGTCGCGTTCCGTCGTCTCCAGGCTCAGGGCGGTGCGGGTACGGGCGCTGAGGACCCGGCACGGCGCGGCGGGCGGCTTGAAGGAGGCGCCCGTGGCCGACTCGTCCTCTCCGGACTCCCCTGGCGACGGCTCCCCTGGCGGCGGCTCCTTCGGCGAGGACGACGGCGGTTTGCGTGACCGCTGGGGTGCCGAGGTGGCGGGCGAGGGGTCGGGGGACGCGGACTCCGGGAGCCCTGGCTGGGCGCAGCCCGCCGTGATGATCGCCGCCGCCATCGCCAGGGGTAGCCGCCCGCGCGGCCTTCGTGCCATTTCTCCCCGCTAGCGTGTCGCGGTGCGGGTGGACCACAAAGGCGTGTCGCCCTTGCCGACGACCACCACGTTGCCGTCGTCCTGCACGCCCAGCCACGCGCCCGGGTTCTGCCCGGTCCTGGTGTCCCAGATCGGCTTGCCGTTGCGCTGCATCACGAGGTTGCCGTCCTTCTGCTGGACGAGCATCGTCCGCCCGTCGGCGGAGGCGACCCACTGCCCGGGATTGAGCACCGCGCCCGGCGCGAGCCTGCCAGCCTGGGCCGACCGGGTGCCGTCCGCGGCCACCGCGAGTCTTTCCGTGGCGCCTCCCTGGGCCAGGGCCGTCCCGGGCGCGGCCACGGCGAGGGCCGCCAGCGTCAGCGCACCGGCAGAAATATATTTCTTCATTCTTTCCCCGCCCGAATTCCGCGATGATGACAACAGGTGATTTTAGTGATCTCCGGGAAAGCGCAAAGAATTATTCCTGCCATATTCCGTGACATTCCTGCCAGAGCGCGCGCCGCTAGGTGATCGGCGGGCCGGTGTAGGAGGCGCGCAGGCGGAGCAGGGCGCCTCGGTCGTACTCCTCCATGGCGTGCGCCAGCCAGCCCGCCACCCTGGCCACCGCGAAGATCGCCTCACCGGCGCCCGGTGTCATGCCGCTGACGGCGGCGAGCGTGGCCAGGGCGAAGTCGATGTTGCGGTCGGGCAGGCGGCGACGGCGCATCTCGGCCAGCACGGCCTGCCCGGCGGCGATCCGCTCGTGGCCGGGGGCGGCCTCCTTGACCAGGTCGAGCAGGAGGCCGCCGCGGCCGTCGCCGTTCTTGTAGACGCTGTGGCCGAACCCGGGGATGCGCTCGCCGCGGCGTACCCGCTCGGCGATGGCGCGGGGGGCCTGGCCGGGGTCGGCGATCTCGGCCAGCAGGCGTTCCGCGCCGTACGACGCGCCGCCGTGCAGGGGACCGCCGAGCACGCCGAGGCCGGTCAGGACGACCGCGTACGGGTCGGCCTTGGCCGAGGCGGCGACCCGGGCGGCCAGGGTGGAGGCGGCCAGCTCGTGGTCGGCGAGCAGGACCAGGGCGGCGCTCAGGGCGTCGAGCAGGGGCGGGGCGGCGGGGCGGGGGCACAGGCGGGACCACAGGCGCTCGGCGATCGAGTCGCCCCGCGGCGGGTCGCCGAGCCGGGGCAGCGCGTCGACCAGGCCCGCGATCAGGCGGCGGCCGGTGGCGGCGACCGAGACGGGGTCGAGCTGGAAGCGCAGGGTGTCGGAGGCGCCGAGGACGGTGGTGATCACTTGCAGGCGGTCCAGGGGCAGGAGGTCGGCGGGCAGGCCCCGCTGCGCGGCGACGGCGGCCCGCAGCCCCTCCGCGGGCTCACACCACCACGACCGCCCGCCCACCTCCCCGTCCCGAGCGCCCGTCACCGGCCCAGCCACCCGGCCGTCTCCAGGGCCCGGCACCGTCGCACCCGCCTGACCGCCTTGAGGGTTCCGTGCCGTCTCCTGACCGCCTTGAAGGTCCGGCGTTGTCGCGGTGGTCTGGTTGCCGGGGTGTTCCCAGACGGTGCGGTCGCCGGTCCACAGCCATTCGGCGACCGCCTCGAACGACGCCGTACAGGCCAGGCCCAGCGCGTCGATCCCCCGGTAGTAGGGCCGGTCCACGCCGAGCGCCGTGACGGCCGACTCGATGACCAGCTCCGGCGGCTGGCTGCGCGGTCGCCCCCGGCGCGCCAGGCGTTCGACCTCCTCGGCCGAGAAGAGGCTGCGCCGCCCGTCCTCCCCATGCCGCCGCCGCAGCACGCCCCTGCTCACGTACGCGTAAAGGGTCGCGGGCTTGACCCCGAGCCGGGCGGCCGCCGTCGCCGCGTCGATCCATTCCACCCCGACAGCCTTCCATGTTGACGAAAATCAATATTGATCCACGTTGAGCAGACATGTCAACGTGAGGACATGCCCAACGTTCATTTCCTCGATGTGACCAACCGGGACGGCGTGCAGACCGCGCGCACCGGCCTGTCGAAGTTCGGCAAGACCATGGTCAACTTCTATCTGGCCCGGCTCGGGGTGGCGCAGTCCGAGATCGGCTTCCCCTTCCTGTTCCATGAGGTCCCCTACGTCAGGGCGCAGGTGGCGCTGGCGGAGGCGGGGGCGTTCGGCGGGCTGCGGCTGTCCGGCTGGTGCCGGGGGGTGCCGCAGGACGTGGAGAAGGCGGCACCGCTCGGGCTGAAGCACTACAACCTGTCCATCTCGACGTCCGACTACATGATCCAGAACAAGTTCCGCGGCCGGCTGGACAGGGACGCGATCATCAGGGAGATGACGGCGGCCGTGCGCGCGGCCAAGGACGCGGGCGCGCTGACGGTGGGGGTGAACGCGGAGGACGGCTCACGCACCGATGACGGGTTCCTGATGGAGTTCGCGCTGGCGGCCAAGCAGGCGGGCGCCGACCGCGTACGCTACTGCGACACCATCGGCGGCGACACCCCCGACCGGATCCGCGAGCGCTTCGCCAAGCTGGCCTCCGGCACCGCGATGCCGGTCGAGACCCACTGCCACAACGACCTGGGCATGGCCGTGGCCAACTCGGTGTCGGGTGCGCTCGGTGACCTGGACGCCGGGCAGGACGCGTGGATCAACACCTGCGTGAACGGCATCGGCGAGCGCTCCGGCAACGCCGACCTGTTGTCCACGATCCTGGCCTTCCGGCACGGCTTCGGGCTCGAAGGGGCGGAGATCGGGGACGCGCTCAACATGGAGTGGGCGCGCAGGTTCGCCCTGTGGGCGAGTTACGCGCTGGGGCAGCCGCTGCCGTACAACCAGGTCGGGGTGGGGCGCAACGCGTTCGCGCACGAGTCGGGCATCCACGCCGACGGCGCGCTGAAGGACCACGGCAACTACGAGCTGTACGACGAGGCGACGCTGGGCCCGTTCCCCGAGGACTGGCACACGACGAACGGCCGGGTCGTGCTGACCGGCGAGTACGGCGGCAAGGCCGGGTTCCGGCACGTCATGGACGGCCTCGGCGTCGAGGTGCGTGAGGAGGACCTGGCGTTCCGGCTGGTCCAGCTCTGCAACGCGATGACGGGCAGGCCGCTCACCGACGACGAGCTGCGGCTGATCGCCGCCTACCCGCGCGAGCTGTCCCTGATGTTCCCCGGCTACGACACGTAGACCGGCCTCCCCGGCGGACGGGGCGGTCACATCGTCTCGTCGCCGGTCTCCGGCAGGGCGAACAGGCAGAGCAGGCTGAGCAGGGCCATCGCGGAGACGTACCCGCCGACGGCCAGCACGCCCAGCCCGCTCGCCTGCAGGCCGGTGGCCACCAGCGGCGGCACCGCGCCGCCGAGCACGCCGCCCAGGCTGTAGGCGACGGACGCGCCGCTGTAGCGGTATTCGGTCCTGAACAGCTCCGGCAGGTACGCCCCCATCGGCCCGAAGATCAGCCCCATCAGCCCGAGCGCCCCGGCCAGCGCCACCCCGACCAGCGCGACCGAGCGCGTCTCCATCAGCGGGAACATCACCAGCCCCCACGCGACCGCCACGGCCGTCCCGGTGATCAGCGTGCGGCGTCGGCCCAGCCGGTCGGACACCATCGCCGAGGCCACCGTGCCCGCCGCCATGAACAGCACCCCGACCATGGTCAGCCCGAGCATCGTGGTCTTCGGGATCTCCAGCGTGGTGGTGCCGTAGGCCAGGCAGTAGGTGGTGGCGGTGTAGAAGAGCGTGTACGCGATCGTCATGGCGCCGGCGCCGAGCAGCACCCGCCGCCACTGGTGCCTCATGAGCCCGGCGAACGGCACCTTGGCGATGCGGCGCTGGTCCATGGCCGGCCTGGAAGACGGGGGTCTCGGAGATCTTGAGCCGGACGTACAGGCCGACGATCACGAGCAGCAGGCTCGCCACGAACGGCAGCCGCCAGCCCCAGCCCTGGAACTGATCGTCGCTGAGCGTCTCGCCGAGGATGAGGAACAGCCCGTTGGCCACGATGAACCCGACGGACGGGCCGAGCTGCGGGAACATCGCGTACAGGCCGCGCTTGCCGGGCGGGGCGTGCTCGGTGGCCAGCAGCGCCGCACCGCCCCACTCCCCGCCGAGGCCGATGCCCTGGGTGAACCGCAGCAGCACCAGCAGCACGGGCGCGATCACGCCGATCGCCGCGTAGCCGGGCAGCAGGCCGATCGCGACCGTCGACAGCCCCATCACCAGCAGCGACACGACCAGCATGGACTTGCGCCCGACCCGGTCACCCCAGTGCCCGAACACGGCCGAGCCGAGCGGGCGCGAGATGAACGCCACGGCGAACGTCGAGAACGCCGCCAGGCTGCCCGCCATCGGGTCCATGTCGGGGAAGAACGCCGTGTTGAGCACCAGGGCGGCGGCGGTGCCGTAGATGTAGAAGTCGTAGAACTCGATCGCGGTGCCGGTGAGGCTGGCCGCCGCGACCCTGGACCTGCTCGGCGCGGCGAGCCCGGGGGATGCCATCATTCACGTCTCACTATGCGGACTTGCGTCTTGGGAAGCGGTACAGAGAAGCTATCACCTGCGCAATGTTAGGTTTCAGATGCGGATGACTCGTGGAAAGGAACACGGTTTGGCTGTCGAACTGGTCATCTTCGACTGCGACGGGGTGCTCGTGGACAGCGAGCCCATCTCCGTACGCGTGGGCACGGCCGCGCTGCGGCGACTGGGCTGGACGATCGACGAGGCCGAGTACGCCGAGCGCTTCGTCGGCTGCACCAACGAATACTGGGACGAGGCGGTCGGCCAGACCCCGCCGGGCTGGCGCGAGCGGCTGATCGCCGACTACTGGGCCGCCATGGAGGCCGAGCTGCGCGCCGTCGACGGCATCGCGACCGCGCTGGAGCGGCTGACCATCCCCATCTGCGTGGCCTCCAACGGCCGCCACCACACGATCCGCCGCAACCTCGAGCAGACCGGGCTGGCCGGCCACTTCACCGGGCGGGTGTTCAGCGCCGAGGACGTCGCCCGGGGCAAGCCCGCGCCCGACCTGTTCCTGCACGCCGCCGCCACCCTGGGGGTCAAGCCCGAGCGCTGCGTGGTGGTGGAGGACAGCCCGTTCGGGGTGACGGCGGCGATGAGCGCGGGCATGCGCTGCCTGGCCTTCGCCGGCGGCCTGACCCCCGCCGATCGCCTGTCCGGCCTGGGCGCCACCCTCTTCCACGACCCCGCCACCCTGCCCGACCTGATCGGCTCCCTCGGCTGAGGCGACGTACCGTGAAGCCATGCCTTCAGGTACGCAACGTCCCTACGTGGTGGCGCACGTGGCGGTGTCCGCCGACGGAGCGACCACGGGATTCCAGCCGGATGTCGCCCGGTTCTACCAGCTCGCCCAGACCTGGAAGGAAGACCTCACCCTGACCGGGGCCGACACCATCCTCGCGCAGGAGCCGGCCCTGGCCACGGCCGAGCTCCCCGGGCCCGCCCCGGACGGCCCGCTGCTGGCCGTCGTGGACGGCCGCGGGCGGGTCGGCCGGTGGGAGGCGCTGAGCCGGGCCGGCCACTGGTCCGGCGTCGTGGCGCTGCACTGCCGTGACACGCCCCCGCGCCCGCCCGGCCGCCCGGTGCGCGAGCTCGTCACCGGCGCCGGCCGGGTCGACCTCGACGACGCCCTGCGCACGCTCGGCCGTGACGACGGGGTCGGCGTCGTGCGGGTCGACAGCGGCGGCGCGCTCATCGGCGCCCTCCTGGGCGCCGGGCTGGTCGACGAGATCAGCCTGCTCGTGCACCCCTGCCTGGCCGGCGAACGGGCCACCCGCCACTGGTACGGCGCCGCCCCCGCCGCCGGCCTGGCCCTCGTCGCCGCGCAGAGCCTGCCCGGCGAGCTGGTGTGGCTGCGCTATCACCCCCGCTGACGCGTGCGGCCGTTCTCGTCCAGGTAGTCGCGCCACGAGCGCTTCGGGTTCCAGCCCAGCAGGCGGTGGGCCTTGGCGCACGAGATGCCCGAGGCGTCCGGCCGGGCCAGCGGGCGCAGCTCGACCTGGTCGCCGTGACCGCGCCGCAGCGCCTCGGCGAAGTCGTGGCCGCCCGCGTTGTCCGGTGAGGCGATGTAGAACACCTCGTGGCCGGGCAGATCGGACTCGGTGGCCAGCACGATCGCGTCCGCGAGGTCGTACACGTCGATGTAGCTCAACAGCCCCGCCCCGAGCTGGGAGCCGTCGCGGACCTGCGGGCCGAGGTTGCGCTCGTAGTTGCCCTCGTGCTGCACCCAGCTCGGCCGCAGCGAGACGCACCTGATGTCCGAGCGGCGCACGGCGGCGTCCATGAGCTGCTCGCCGAAGTGCTTGGCCAGCGCGTACGGGTCCTGCGGCTGGATCGGGTGCTCCTCGTCCACCGGCGCGTAGTCGGGCAGGAACGGCCGCTCCGGAAAGAAGAACCCGGGCACGGTCTCGCTGGAGATGTTGACGAACCGGGACACGCCGAACCGCACCGCGGCCTCGATCATGTTGAACGTCGCCATCAGGTTGTTCTGGAACACCACGTGCGGCGGGTTGGCGGTCGGGTCGGGGATGGCCGCAGCGTGCACGACCGCCTCCGCCCCGCGCACCACGGCGTACGCCTCGCCCGCGTCGGTCAGGTCGGCCTGCAGGTAATGCGGGGTGCCCGGCTCGCGCCGCTCCCATACCGGGCGCGTGAGGTCGGTGGCGGTCACCTCGTGACCCGCCTCGGCCAGGGCGGTGACGGCGGCCCTGCCCACCTTGCCGTGGGCTCCGGTGACGACGACGCGCATGAACCACTCCTAGGGGTAGATCTCAGCGCGCTCCAGCGTAATGCCGGCACCGGCGGAGCGGGACCGGTCATCGGCTCACCGCACCCCCGCCAGCGACAGGGTGGAGCCGGTGCGGGACTTGGACACCCTGAGCTGCGCCGTGATCCTGGAGCGCAGCTCCGCCACGTGGCTGACGATGCCCACGGCCCGCCCGCCGTCGCGCAGCCCGTCGAGGATGTCCAGGACGCCGTCGAGCGTGTCCTCGTCGAGCGTGCCGAACCCCTCGTCCACGAACAGCGTGCCCAGCTCCGCGCCGCCCGCCTCGGCCGTGACGACGTCGGCCAGCCCCAGCGCCAGGGCCAGGGAGGTGATGAACCCCTCGCCGCCGGACAGGGTCGCGGGGTCGCGGTCGACGCCGGTCCAGCCGTCGGCCACCCGCAGCCCGAGCCCGCCGCCCGCCCTGCCCCGCGACCCGGCCGTCTTGCGCAGGTCGTGGCGCAGCAGGTAGCGGCCGGCCGACATGTGGCCCAGACGCTCGTTCGCCGCGTCCACCACCTGCCGCAGTCGCTCGCCCAGCACGTACGACGACAGGCTCATGCTCCACTGGTTGTCGCCGGAGGTGCCGCCGGCCAGCGCCGCCATCCGCTCGGCCAGCCGGTGTCGCTCGGCCGCCGGCCCCCAGCGCTCGATGCGGGCCGACAGCTCGCCGTGGAGCTGCTCGAGCCGCCGCGCCCTGGCCGCCGCCCGGTCGCGGGTGCTCGACAGGCGCGTGTACGCCTCCTCCAGCGCGTCGCGCTCGGCCCCGATTCCGTCCAGGTCCGGCGCGGGCTCGGCCGCCGCGGCCACCAGCTCCGGGTCGGCCAGCACGGCGGTGACGGCGGCCTGCTCGTCGTCCAGTTTGCGCAGCAGCTCGGCCTTCCGCTCCCGCTCCCCCATCGTCCGGTACGCCGCCTCCGCCTCGCCCACGTCCGCGAACCCGGCCTCGGCCGCCGCCTCCTCGGCCGCCCGGCGGGCTCTGCCCAGCTCGTCACCGGCCGCCACCGCCGCCTGCGTGGCCTCCACGGCCTCACGCAGCAGCTCGGCCTCGTCGTTGAGCCGCCGCAGCCGGTCGGCCAAAGTGGTGTCGCCGCCCCTGGCCGTGTCGAGCCTGGCGCTGAGCCGGCCGGCGTCCCCGCTCAGCTCCTCGTGCCGGGTCCGGCAGGCCGCCAGCCGCGCGGACACCCTGCGCCCGCGTTCCTCCTGCTCCAGCCGCTCCCCGCCGAGCCGGGCCGCCTCCCGCGCCAGCACGGGCTCCTCGGCGGCCGACGCCTCCAGCCGCCGCACCTCCCGCTCGGCCGCGCCGAACACCACGGCACCATCCACCTGCGCACCACCCGGCACGGAACCGGCCCCGCCGCGCCCCGTGTCACCTCCCGATCCAACCCCGTCACCATGGCCCACACCGGCCCCGGCCCCGGCGGGCCGGTCGGTCTCGGCGAACTGGCCGGCCTTGGCGAGCTGGTCGACCTTGGCGAGTTGGTCGTGCAGGCGGGTGCGTTCGGCTCGTAGGTGCCGGTGGTGGGCGCGGTCGGCGGCGAGGGTCTCGGCGATCTCCCTGGCCTGGTCTCTGACCCGTTCCCGCTCGGCCTCGACACGCTCGAGCGCGGCGGACAGGGCAGGCTCCCGGTCGGCCACACTCCGCAGGCGGGTCAGCTCCTGCTCGGCCAGCAGCACGTGCGCCTCGGCCGTGTCGACGTCGAGATCCGCGGTGGCCGCGACGGCGTCGGCGTGCCGGGACTCGAGCGAGGCGAGGCCGCGTTCGGCGGCCTCGCGTTCGGCCAGCGCGGACTCGTGGGCGCTCTCGGCCTCGTGCTCGTCGTCGGCCGAGGGCGCGCTGGGGGCCGGGGAGGCCGGGTGGGGGTGGTGGTCGGAGCCGCAGACCGCGCACGGCGACCCGTCGGACAGGTCGCGGGCCAGCTCGGCCGCCATGCCGTCGATGCGGGCCTGGCGCAGGTCGAGCCAGCGCTCCCGCAGGGCCTGGGCGTGATCGACGAGCACCTGGTGGGCCGCGGCGGCAGCGTCCAGCTCCACGGCCAGGGCCTCACGGCGGTGGGTGGCCTCCAGAGCGGCCCTGGCGGCGTCGAGGCTCGCCGCCGCGGCCGGGATGGCCGCCGCCTCCGCGCGCACGTCGGCGAGGGCGGCGCCGGCGTCGGCGATCCGCGCGGGCAGCTCGGCGTCGGCCGCCGCCACCTCGGCCTCGCGCTGCGCGAGCGCGTCGAGCTCGGCCGCCAGCCGGGCCAGCTCGCCGTCCACCTCGATCAGGTGAGCCGCCGCATCGCGTACGGCCTGCGCCGCCGGGATCCGGGCGGCGTCCATCCGCGCCTCGGCCAGCCTGCTCTCGGCCCCCTCGATCAGCGCGGGCAGCGCCGCCAGCCGGGCGACCACCGCCTCGTCCGCCCTGACCAGCTCGGCCAGCTCCGCCTCCACCCGCAGCAGGTCGCGGCGCACCACCGACAGCCGGGCCTCCTCGGTGAGCAGCTCCTGCAGCCGGGCGATCTCGGCCTGCCGCTGCCGCTCCAGCGCCACCAGCTCACCCACCGACGGTTCCAGGCCAGGAGAGGGGGCGTGCCGGTGCGGGCGAGGACCGGACAGGAGAGGGCGGGCGCGGGCGAGGGCGTCGGCGGCGAGGGTGCGGGCCTTGGTGGCGGCCTCGGCGCGTTGCCCGGCCGCCGTGATGAGCGGGAGCACGCGGTCGGCTCTGGCGGCGTCGTCGAGGACGGCCTGCAGGTCGGCGCGCTCGTCGGCCCGCTCGTCCAGGGTCCTGCGCAGGGTGAGCGCCTCGGCGTGACGACGCCGGCGGTCGGCGAGCGCGGCGGCCCGCTCGAACCGCGCCCGCACCGCCCGCACCGCCTCACCGGCCGCCACGTGCTCCTGTTCGGCCCGCGCCACGACGGCCCGCGCGGCGTCCAGCAGGGCCCCCGCCCACCCCAAGGGATCGGTCTCGGGCTCGGGCACACCGACGACGGCATCCACACCCACCTCGGACACGGCACCGGCCGCACTCCCCGCGAGCCCGGCGGCGGCCCGCTCGGGAGCGGCATCGGTCTGTTCCGGGGCGGTGGGCTGCTCGGATGAGGTGGCCGGTCCGGGGGTGGTGAGGGCCGCGTGCAGGTCTGGGCCCGCCGCCTCCTCCACCCGCTTGATGGCGAAGTCGACCTCCTGCCGCAGCTCCTGCGACTCCCGCCAGGCCAGCTTGCGGTGCTCGGCCAGCCACGACTCCGCCTGCGTGAAGACCTTGACCGTGAACAGCCGCTCCAGCAGCCTGGCCCGATCATCCCCGTCGGCCCGCAGGAACTTGGCGAAGTCGCCCTGCGGCAGCATCGCCACCTGGCAGAACTGGTCGGCGTTCATGCCGAGCAGCCCGCCCACCAGATCACCGGCCTCGTCGAGCCGGGTGGTCAGCCCCTGCCAGTCGGACCCCTGCCACTCCGAGACGACGACCTTGGACTTCTCCTCGGTGACGCCCGTGCCGCGCAGCTTCGGGCGCTGCCATGACGGCGAGCGCCGGATGCGGAACAACCGGCCGCGAAGCGTCACCTCGAGCGCGACCGACGGCCCCGCCGAGGGCGGGGCGTGGTCGCAGCGCAGGCTGCGGGCGCTGTTGCGCTGCCCGGGGACCTGGCCGTAGAGGGCGAAGCAGAGCGCGTCGAGGATCGTGGTCTTGCCCGCGCCGGTGGGACCGTGGACGAGGAACAGACCCGCCTCGGCGAGGGCGTCGAAGTCGACCGTCTCGGTGCCGGGGAAGGACCCGAACGCCGTCAGCGAGAGCCGGTGCGGCCTCATCTACGCCATCGTCTCCTTCACCCTGGACGCCTCGATCGCCTGTCTTAGCAGGTCTTCCTCCTCAGGTGCGGCAGGCTCGCCGCGCACCTCCCTGACGAAGTCGAGCGCGACCTCCGCCTCCGGCCGGCCGCTCAGGCGCGCGGGCCGCCCGGCGGGGGTGGCGCCCACCGGGTCGAAGGCGAGGGCGAGGGTGTGCGGGAAGCGGGCGCGCAGCCGGTCCATGGCGGACTTGGGGCGGACGGCGTCGGTCAGCGTGACGTGCAGCCAGTGGTCCTCGACGTCGGCGTGGCGCGGCAGGGTCAGCAGCTCTTCCAGCTTCCCGCGCAGCCGCCCGACGGGGCGCGGCACGGGAGCGGGCACGAACTCCGCCCTCTCCCCCAGCGTCACCAGCCACGACCCCTTGACGTGGCCGGCCTCCGAGAACGAGTAGGCCAGCGGCGAGCCCGAATAACGCACGGTCTCCGACATGCGCTGCCGCCCGTGCAGGTGGCCGAGCGCCACGTAGTCCACCCCGTCGAAGGCCGACAGGGGGACGTGCGCCACCCCGCCCACGCTGATGTCGCGCTCGCTGTCACTGGCCTGCCCGCCGGTCACGAAGCAGTGGGACAGCACCACCGAGGCGCGGTGGCGCGCGGCGTCGGCCCTGACGCGGGTCATCGCGTGCGTGATCGCGGCGGTGTGGCTGCGGTCGGGCAGCTCCCAGGCGGCCCGCACCAGCTCGGGCTCCAGGTAGGGGATGCCGTAGAAGGCCACGCCGTCCACCACCACCGGCTCCCACGACCGGTCGGGCGAGGTGCGCACGTGCACCCCGGCGGCCTCGAACAGGCCGGAGCCGAACCGCAGCCGCAGCGCCGAGTCGTGGTTGCCGCTGATCAGCACCACCCGGGCCCCGGCCGCGCGCAGCCGGGCGAGCGCGTCGTCGAGCAGCGCCACGGCGTCGACCGGCGGCAGCGCCCGGTCGTAGACGTCGCCGGCGACCGCCACCACGTCGACCCGCTCGGCCCGCACCGTCTCCACCAGGTGATCCACGAACGCCGCCTGCCCGGCGAGCAGACTCTCCCGATGGAACGAGCGCCCCAGATGCCAGTCGGAGGTGTGCAGGATCCGCATGTCGCAGCAAGCTAACAGTTCTCACTGACAAATGCGGTCTCACCTGTCCCACCCGCCGGGAGTAGGCTGGAAGATCAGCGGGCAAACCAACGCACAGGGGAGGCCAATGCGCACTGGCCGTGGCACTTTGAGCGTCGCCGCCGGTCTGGTGCTGGTGGCTCTCGCATCGGTCGGTTACGTGCTGCCACCCGCGTTCGACCCGCCGCCGCTCAAGGCCGATCCAGCCTTCCAGTCCATCCCCCCGCAGCCGTCCGGGGAGGTCAGGCCGGTGGTGGCGGCCGACCCCATCCGCCGTCAGGAGATCTCGATCGCGGGCGAGGGGCAGCGCCTGGAGGGCACGCTCCGGGTGCCGCTCACCCCTGGGCGGCACCCGGCGATGGTGTTCGTGTCGGGGTCGGGCAACGGCTCCCGTACGGAGTTCACGCCGCAGGCGGAGTTCCTGGCCAAGGCGGGCGTGGCGACGATCGCGTTCGACAAGCGCACGATCGGCTACAACTTCCGCGAGCGCGACTTCGGGCTGCTCGCCGACGACGCGCTGCGGATGGTCGAATACCTGCGCGGCCGTCCCGAGGTCGACCCCGACCGCGTCGGCGTGTGGGGCGTCAGCGAGGGCGGCTGGGTGGTGCCGATCGCGGCGGCCAAGAGCTCCGGGGTCGGGTTCATCGTGCTGGTGTCGTCCCCCAACGTCTCCCCGCTGCGCCAGGTCGCCTGGGCGCTCAACGAGCAGTTGCTCAGGCTGCACGCCCCCATCGGTGCCCGCGACCTGCTGACCAGGGCGATGGGCGGGGTCGGCTTCAACTTCCTGCGCTATGACGCGATGCCCGCGTTGAGCCAGATCAAGCAGCCGGTCCTGGCCTTCTACGGCACCACCGACCCCTCGATCCCCTTCGTCGAGTCCACCAAGGCGCTCATCACGGCGCTCGGCAAGGCGGGCAACGACAAGTACACGATCCGCTTCATGGCCAAGGGCGACCACGCCATGCGGGTCAACGGCGGCGCGTTCACCAAGGGCTATTTAGAAACCCTCGCCAACTGGATCATGGGTCTGCCCGGCACGGGCCGGCCCGCGGTGCACATGGCGGGCGCCACCCCGGTCCAGCGGTTCGAGGCCAGCGACGTGCCCGCCGCCCCCTGGTACGCCGGCGGCACCATGCTCGGCCTGACGATCTGCCTGGCCGCCGTCGGCTACGTCGCCGGCCCCGTCGCGGCCATGGTCGTCCGCCTGCGCCGCCGCCGTCCCACCCCCGCCGAGACCAACGCCAGGCTGTGGCCGCCGATCCGGCGCAGGATGAGCCGGATGGCGTGGACCAGCCTGGGCCTGCTGGCCTCGGTCGTGGCGTTCATCACGCTGCTGGTGCTGTTCTCGGTCAACCAGGCGGGCGCGTGGCCCGCCGTGCTGGGCGGCTGGCTGATCATCCGCCTGCTGGCCGTGCTCATGCTGATCCAGGAGGTCACGGCCGTGGCGGCGTTCGTGTCGGCCCTGCGCGAGGGCCTGCAGCCGAGCCGGTGGCAGCACGTGACGGTCGCGGGCGTGCTCGGCGGCACCGGGCTGCTGCTGGTGGCGGCGGCCTACTACGGACTGTTCTCGTTTCCCTGGTAGACATAGGCGTTCATCCAGCGGTCGAGCTCGGCGAAGACCTGCTTGCGCGCCGGTTCGGCCGACAGCACCAGGTCGTGCAGGCCGTCGGGGATGCGCACGCAGGTCACGTGCGGGCCGAGCTGGGTGGACCAGCGGGCGATGTGGCGGGGGTCGAGCACGATGTCGGCCGAGCGCGCCTCCGGGACGAAGTCGCGTACCCGCAGGCCGTTCGTGGAGGCGAGGACGAGGACCGGCACGTCCACCTTCAGGCCCGCGTGCAGGCGCCGCTGCGCGCGGCGGATCGCGGCCAGCCACATGGCGTGCACCGAGAACCCGCTCAGCGGCTTGAGCTCCAGGTCGTAGTCCCATTCGCCCTGCTCGCTGCGGTGCAGGGTCTGCCCGTAGACGGTGCTGACGCCGAGCGGGAGCGCCCTGCGCGTGTACGCCAGCGGCGTCTTGAGCAGGTCGGCCGCCAGCCGCATCGGGGTGGGCACGTTGAGGTCGAAGAACGGGCTGTTGAGCACCAGCCCCTGCACCAGGCCACGGCCGCGGACCCGGTCGGCCCACAGGGGGGCGATCAGGCCGCCGGTCGAGTGGGCGTTGATCGTCAGCTCGTCGTGGTCGCGGCGGATGACCCGGACGGCCTCGTCGATCTCCGGGAAGTAGTCGGTGACGCTCCTGACCAGGCCCCTGGTCTGGTGCGGCAGCAGTGAGCGGCCGTATTTGCGCAGGTCGAGCGCGTAGAAGTCGACGCCGCGCTGGACGTAGTGCTCGGCCAGGTGGTCCTGGAAGAAGTAGTCGGTGAAACCGTGCAGGTAGAGCACCGCCCGGCGGGAGGGGGTCTCCCCTGTGGCGGCCTTCCTGCACACCAGCGTGGCGACGACCGCTCCCTCGAAGTCGTCAGGCATGGGCAGCACGGTGGTCTCGTACATGCTAGACACCATAGGGATTGTCGGGCCATGAGGGCACACCGGGCGGCAGGTCCTCGCTCACCCTCATCGGGAAGTCGGCGCGCCGCTTCTCCAGGAACGCCGTGACCCCCTCCGCCGTGTCGGGCGCGCCGCCCAGCTCGGCCATGAGGCGGGAGTCGGCCGCGTGCGCCTGCCACGGGGAGGCCGCCGACAGGCCGGACCACATCAGGCGGCGGATGGCGGCCACGGAGACGGCCGAGGTGTTGTCGGCGATCTCGCGGCCCAGCGCGTACGCGGCCGGCAGCAGCTCCCCGTCCGGGAGGACACGCGAGACCAGCCGCCCCTCCAGCGCCTCGGAGGCGGGGAAGACCCGGCCGGTCGCGGCCCACTCCATGGCCTGAGCGATGCCGACGATCCTAGGCAGGAACCAGCTCGACGCGGCCTCGGTGACGATGCCGCGACGGGCGAACACGAACCCGAAGCGCGCCGACTCGGCGGCGAGCCTGACGTCCATGGGCAGCGTCATCGTGACACCGACGCCCACGGCGGGGCCGTTGATCGCGCCGATGACCGGCTTGAGCGAGCGGGCGATGCGCAGGGCCACCGTGCCGCCGCCGTCGCGGGGCGCCCCGTCCACGGTCTCGCCCTTCTCGCGCAGGCCGAACGTGCCCCCGCCGCCGCTCAGGTCGGCTCCCGCGCAGAACGCCCGGCCCGCCCCGGTGACCACCACCGCGCGGACGCCGTCGTCGGCGTCGGCCAGGTCGAACGCGTCGATCAACTCTCCGCGCATCGTAAAGGTGAAGGCGTTCAGGCGGTCCGGCCGCTTCAATGTGACGGTGGCGACACGGTCGGTCACCTCGTACTCGATCTCCGAGAAGGACATGCCTAGAATCTTATTCGGTTACTGATGTTCACCCTCTGATAAGGACAGATTTCGTATTTGCTCCGTAGGCTGCCGCCTCTATTGAGCGGGTTTCGCGTCCATGGCGGGTTTCGCGTCTACGGTGGAACACAAGGGGAAACGGGGAAGGCGTGCGGCAGGCTAAGGAACCGGTGAGCGCCGGAGCGGTCCTCGGGTGGCTGGTGCTCGCCGCACTCGCGCCCGGGGCCGCACACTTGCGCGCCGGATGGCGCAAGACCGGCCTCGTCCTGATCTCCTGCTACGCGGCCGGCCTGCTGGCACTGCTCGCCGTATGGCTCATGAACGACCTCGGCAACCTCGCCGGCTCCCTGACCGAGAGCTCCTGGCTCACCTCGATCATGATCGGCTCCGGCGTGCTGGCCGCCGCCTGGTTCGCCCTGATCGTGCACTCCTTCGTCGTGCTGCGCCCCGGCCGGCTGCCCCAGGCCGGGCAGATCCTGACCGGCACGGTCGCGGGCCTGCTCGCCGTCGTGACCGTGGTGCCGTTCGGATACGTCGGACAGCTCGCCTGGACCTCCCAGAAGACGTTCGAGGGCATCTTCGCCCCGCCCGAGGGCGACGACTCCCCCGCCGTCGCCGACCCCAAGCCCGAAGACCCCTGGGCCGGGCGCGGCCGGGTCAACATCCTGCTCCTGGGCGGCGACGCCGACGACCACAGAAGCGGCGTGCGCACCGACAGCATGAACCTGGCCAGCATCGACGTGAAGAGCGGCAACACCGTGCTGTTCAGCCTGCCGCGCAACCTCGAGGACGTCCGCTTCCGCCCCGGCACACCCATGGCCAAGCGCTTCCCCACCGGATTCCGCCTGCCGCCCGACCCCGGCGGCGGCCGCAGCGACCTGCTCAACAGCGTCTGGGAATACGCCGACGCCCACCCGGAGATCTTCGGCGGCAGGCAGCACCAGGGCCCCAAGGTCCTCATGGACACGATCGGCTACACCCTCGGCGTCAAGGTCGACTGGTACGCCCTCGTCAACATGTGGGGCTTCGCCCGCCTCATCGACGCCATCGGCGGCGTCACCATCACCGTCGAACGCGACGTCGTCTTCGGCAAGTACAACGAGGGCCTCGTCAAGGCCGGCACCCGCAAGCTGAAGGGCGCCGACGCCATGTGGTACGCCCGCTCGCGCACCTACAGCGACGACTACACCCGCATGCGCCGCCAGCGATGCGTGCTCGGCGCCATCCTCACCCAGGCCGACCCCGCGACCGTGCTGACCCGGTTCAACCAGATCGCGCTGGCCACCAAAGAGCTCATCAGGACCGACATCCCCCGGCCGATGCTCAGGCACCTGGTGCCGCTCGCCCTCAAGGTCAAGAACGCCAAGGTGTCCAGCGTGCAGTTCGTACCACCACTGATCAACACCGGCTACCCCGACTGGGACAAGATCCGCGACATCTCCGGCAAGGCCATCCGCGACTCCGCCACCACGAGCCCCGCCGTCGCCGCCACCGCGAGCCCGTCACCGACCAAGCCCGCCAAAAAGAAGAAGCAGCAGCAGCCCGAGGGCAACGACCCGACGAAGGGCCTCACGGAAGGCTGCGGCGCACTCTGATCTCGCCGACGGCGACGCCGCCGCCCAGCACCTCCACCCGCTGGAACGCCTCCGCGCCGCCCACGTCACACCCCATCAGGCGCAGCACGTCCAGCGCCACGACCGTGGTCGCGCGCGGGCTGCCGTCGATCACCTTCACCGCCGCCGAATGACCCGACTCCAGCGCCACCACCAGCACACCCTCCGCGCCACCCTTCACCACCGCGCCCGGCAGCGCCCGCATCAGCTCGGTGTTCTGATGACCGGTGCCGCCGACGTACTCCGGATGACCACGCATCGCGTCGGCCACCTGACGCGGCGCACTGCCCGGCGCCGCCACCACCAGACCCTGCACCGCCCGCGCCAGCCCCGTCAGCGACAGCCCGAACAGCGGCGCCCCGCACCCGTCCACCGCCACGTGCGCGGCCTTCTCCCCCGCCAGCTCCTCGGTCACCGAACGCACCCTGAGCTGCAGCGGATGCACGGACGACAGATAACCGGGCACGTCCCAGCCGTTCGCCACACAGGCGGCCAGCATCGCGGCGTGCTTGCCCGAGCAGTTCATGCGCTCACGGGAGACACCCTCACCCCGCCTGACCAGCTCCTCCATCGTGGCCCGATCCTCCGGCCACGACACCGGGCAGGCCAGCGCCTCGAAACCGAGGCCATAGTCGGCGAGCAGCTCACCCACCAGCCCGACATGGAAATCCTCACCCGTGTGACTGCCCGCCGCGATCGCCAGCCGCGGCCCCGCCAGCGCCGCGCCCGCGGTCAGACAGGCCAGCGCCTGGAACGGCTTGGCCGACGAACGCGGCAACACCGGCGCGTCCACCCGGCCCAGCGCCACCTCGGCCCGCCCCGACGGGCCCAGCCCGACGGCGCTGCCGTAATGCACGCTCTCCACGAACCCCGAGCGGACCACCTCGGCCAGGACGGCGAGCTCACGCACCTGCGGTTCTCCTTCTGAGCGTGACGGGCTGGCGGGCCTCCAGCGTGCGGGCCAGCTTGGACAGCGACGCGTTGACCACCAGATAGATCAGCGCGACGACCAGATACGTCTGAATGAGCAGGCCGTTGTAGGCGGCCAGAACCTTGCCGCTGTACAGCAGCTCCCCGTAACTGACGACGAAACCCAGCGAGGTGTCCTTCAGCAGGCCCACCGACTGACTGACGATCGACGGCAGCACCCGCCGCGCCGCCTGCGGCAGCACCACCAGGCGCATCGTCTGGAACCGCGTCAGGCCGACCGCCAGGCCCGCCTCCGTCTGACCGCGCTCGATCGCGTTGATGCCCGCCCGGAAGATCTCGGCGTACGCCGCCGCGTTCGACACCGCCAGCGGCACCACCAGCTTCCAGAACAGCGGCAGATCCAGCCCGTAGCGCGGCAGCGCGAACAGCACCACGTACACCAGCAGCAGCGCCGGGATCGTCCGCACCACCTCGACGTACGCCGCCGCCGGACGCCGCACCCACGCCAGCGACGAGACCCGCCCCAGCGCCAGCAGCAGGCCGAACGCCATCGCGAGCACCGCCGAGACCACCGCCGCCAGGAACGTCGACCACAGCCCGTCCAGCAGATAACGCCACATCGGCCAGGTCGCGTACGGCTGCCAGCGGGCCGCGTCGAGCTGCCCGTTCGCCGCGAACTGCCGCACCGCCAACGCCACCAGCGCCACCGCCGCCAGCGTGCCGGCCACGGTCGCGACCCTGATGCGCCGCCTGGCCTTCGGCCCCGGCTCGTCGAACAGCGCGGTGCTCGTCATCGCAGGACCACCAGCTTGCGTTCCAGGCGACCGGTGACGAACCCGGCCGCGGCGGCGATCAGGGCATAGGCCACACCCGCGCCCACGAAGATCGGAATGGGCTGCGCCTCGACGAGGTTCACCCGGTTGGCGGCGGCCGTCAGATCGACCACGCCCACCGCCGCCGCCAGAGCGGTGTTCATGGCGGTCGCGATGAAGATGTTGCCGATCGGCTGCACCACCGTCCGCAGCGCCTGCGGCAAAATCACGTGCCGCAGCGACTGGCCGAACGTCAGCCCGATCGCCCGCGCGGCCTCGCCCTGACCCTTCGACACCGAGTTCACGCCCGAACGCAGGGCCTCACCGATGTAGGCGGCCTCGTACACGGCGATGACCACGATGGCCGTCACCAGCGGCTCGGCCTTGATCCCGATCTCCGGCAGGCCGAAGAACGCCAGGACCAGCAGGACGAGCAGCGGCAGGTTCTGGAACGCCTCCACGTACGCGGTGCCGATCGCGCGCAGCACCCGTACCGGGCTCACGCGCAGGGCGCAGACCAGCATGCCCAGCACCGCCGCGCCGGTGAACGACGCGGCGGTGAGCTGGAGCGTCACGATCAGCCCCTGCCACAGCTCGGGCAGATGATCGAGGAGCACGGACATCAGGACCCCGGCACGCTGCCGATCCGCGGCGGCTGGGGCGCCTCACCGGTCACGACCGTGCCGATGGACTTCTTCCAGATGTCCTGCCACAGGCCGGTGTCCTGTGTCTTCTTCAGCCAGTCGTTGACGAACTTCTTCATCTGGTCGTCGCCGTGCTTGAGGCCGATGCCGTACGGGTCCTCGGTGAACGGCGTGGTGACGATCTCGATCGACGGGTCCTTCTTGGCGTCGGCGATCAGGATCGTCTCGTCCTGCACGTACGCCACGCCCCGGTCCTGCTTGAGCGCCTGGATGCACTCGGGGTCGCTGCCGAACGTGATGATCTCCGCCTGCGGGGCCAGCTTCTTGATCGCCGGGATGGCCGGCGTGTTCGCGCCCGCCAGCACCTTCTTGCCATTGAGGTCCTCCGGCTTGGTGATGCCGGTCGTCCCCTTCTTGACCGCGATCGTCAGCCCCGAGGTGTAGTACGGCCCCGCGAACGCCACCTGCTTCGCGCGCTCCTCGGTGATCGTGTACGTCTGGAACACCACGTCCACGGTGCCGTTGGCCAGCAGCGCCTCGCGGGTCTCCGACGCCGAGTTGACGATCTTCACCTTGGGCTCGCCCAGGATGTACTTGGCCAGCGCCTTGCCCATGTCCGCGTCGAACCCCTCGACCTGGCCGGTCACCGGGTTCTGCTGCGAGAGCAGGGGCGCGTCCAGCGAGCCGCCCACGAGGAGCTCACCACGCTGCTTGATCTTCTCCATGGTCGAGCCCGGCAGGATCTCGGCCGCCGTCGCGACCGGCGCCTTGGCCAGCACGTCGGCGGCGCCACTGCTCTGCGGCTCTCCCGGTACGGCTGGGCTGCTCGACTCACCGCAGGCCGCCAGGGCTAACAGGGAGGCGGCGGCGACCGCGACCAATCTCTTCATGAACAGCTCACTTCCTTCGATTTCGAAGATAAAGCGGACCGTAGTGGGAAATTTCGTAGCAAGTCAATACGTTGTCGGCCGAAGTCTCGCCATGGTAGGTATCTCACATGAACCAGCGGCTGCCCGTGCAGGGGGCACAGGGCGACCTGCTGCGACTCGTCGCCACCGGCAAGGCCGAGTCCCGAGCCGACCTGGCCCGCTTAGCAGGCCTGGCGGCCTCCAGCGTCTCACTCCGCGTCGAAGAACTCATCGACGCCGGCCTCCTCGCCGAAGAAGGCTCCGGCACCTCCCGCGGCGGACGCCGCCCCCGCCGCCTGCGCCTGTCCCCCGAAGCCGGCGTCCTCGCGGTGGCCGACCTGGGCGCCCACCACGTACGACTCGGCCTGCTCGACCTGAGCGGCACCCCCCTCGTCATCGAAGAACGCCCCTGCGAGATCGCCGAAGGCCCCCGCGCCACCCTCGACCGCATCGCCGACGCCTTCGACGACCTCCTGACCGAACACATCCCCCCGAACACCCCCCTGAGAGGCGTCGGCACCGGCATCCCCGGCCCCGTCGACCCCGCCACCCGCCGCGTCGTCACCCCCTCCCGCATGCCCGGCTGGAACGACTTCCCCGTGGCCGAGCACCTGGCCACCCGCTACGACCTGCCGATCCTCGTCGAGAACGACGCCAACCTCATGGCCGTCGGCGAAGCCAGCTGCTGGCCCGGCAGCGACAACCTCATGGTCGTCAAAGCCGGCACCGGCATAGGCTGCGGCGTCATCGTGGGCGGCCACCTGCACCGAGGCCGCGGCGCGGCGGGAGACATCAGCCACGTCCGGGTCCGCTCGGACTCCTCCATCCTGTGCGCCTGCGGCCACCCGGACTGCCTGGAGGCGTACGCCAGCGGCGCCGCGCTCATGTCCGCCCTGACGGAATCAGGCATAACGGTGACCCGCCCGGCCGACATCGTCACCCTCGTCAACGACGCGGTCCCGGAGGCCACCAGCCTCGTCCGCAACGCCGGCCGGCGCATGGGCGAGGTCCTCACGGTCCTGGTGAACTTCTTCAACCCGGACGTGGTGGCGGTGGGCGGCAGCCTGTCGGCGGCCGAACCGCTGCTCACCTCGATCAGGGCCGCGGTATGGGAACGATGCCTGCCGTTGGCGACGCGGGACCTGGAGATCGCGCCGGCGCGGGCCGGCAGGGACGCGGCCCTGCAGGGCGCCGGCACGCTCCTCCTGGAGGCCGCCCTGGCCGGCCCCTGACGGACGTCCTTTACGTTGTAGATCACAAAGATGGATACATAGCAGTGCCATGCTATGTATCCTGTGCGCCATGGTGAGGACGAAGGACCCCGCGGTCCGCACCCTGCTCCTCGAGCGGGCCGCGCACATGCTCCGCACCCGCGAGCCCATCACCCTGCGCTCGCTGGTGGCCGGCACCTCCGTCTCGACGATGGCCGTCTACACCCACTTCGGCGGCATGGACGGCATGTGGCGGGCGCTGCGCCAGGAGGGCTTCACCCGGCTGGACGCCGGCTTCGCGACGATGACCAGGTCCGCGGACCCGGTGCGCGACCTGAGCGCCCTGCTCGCCGCCTACCTCCGCAACGCCCTCGACCACCCCGACCTCTACAGGGTCATGTTCGACGCCGGCTTCGACCTCGAAGACCTCAAGGCGGCGGACGCGACCCTCGACCATCTGGTCCAGGCCGTCCGGCGGGCCAGGGACGCCGGCCGCTTCCGCGCCGGCACCGACCCGCTGGACCTGGCGATCCAGAGCTGGGCCATCGGCCACGGCCTGGTCTCCCTGGTCGCCAACGGCCCCCTGCCGCGCAGCACGCTCGACCACTGCGTCCCCATGCTGACCGCGCTCTACGTCAGCGTGGGAGACGACCCCGGCACCTGCCGCACGTCCGTCGAGCTCGGCTGGCGGGACCTGTTCCCGCCCGTCGAGGAGGCACCGCCGGCCTAGGCACGATCGCGGCGCCCGGCGTACGGGTCGTTCCGGAGACCACCCGTCGACCGGACACGCATCCCAGCTTTCTGGACCGAGGGCCCTCGATCGTTCGCGGCACCGGCCCCGGTGAACAAGAGTCGAAGGAGACGGGGGCGGCGGGGAGGGAGACCCGCGCCGCACAGGCGATCGAGGGGAGAGGCGACATGAGGATGGTCGTAGCGGGGGCGGCGGTCACGATGAGCGCGGCGCCGGCCGCCGGAGCGGCGGGGACGATCGAGGACGGATCCGCCTTCACCGGTCGCGACCGGATCGGGATGACGCCCGCGGACGACGACTGGACCGGCGTCGCGCCGGCCGACCGGCCCTGGATCGGGTAAGGGACCCCGCGGATTGCGAGGGCGGGAGTCGCGCCAGGTAGTCGCGGAACCGCCCCACCGAGTACGGCGACTCCCCACCGCCACCGGGATGGAGGTCGACCGGGCCGGCTCCCGGTGTCCCTGGACATCGCCGGCCGGGGACGATCTTCGTCATGCGGTCGGCCCTCTCCTGAGGAAACGGTCACGGGCGGCCGTGAGGTGGTCGCGCATCGCCGACTCGGCCGCCTGCGCGCCGCCCGCGGTGACGGCCTCGGCGATGCGGGCGTGCTCGGCGAGCGTGGGCTCACCGCTGCGGCGGCCCTCGTACTCGATGCGGAACAGGTGCAGGTGGCAGTGGGTACGCCGCAGCGACTCGCGGAGCGCCTCACTGCCGGACAGCTCGGCCAGCAGGTCGTGGAAGCGGGCGTCGTGGGCCGCGATGTCGTGGTAGTCCTCGTACCGCGTGCCCTGGGGGGCCTGCGGCACGCCGGCCAGCTCCGCGCGCAGGCGGGCGGCGGCTCCGGGGGTGATCCGCTCGGCCGCCCTGGCCGCGGCCCACGGCTCGATGAGCAGCCGGAGCTGGTAGAGGTCGGCGACCTGCCCGGCGGTGAGCACGGGGGTGACCGAGTAGCCGCGCAGCGCCTCCTTGGTCAGCAGGCCCTCCGACTCCAGGGCTGACAGCACCTCGCGTACCGGCGTCTGGGAGACGTCTGGTTCGTGGACCGGTACGGGCCGCGCCGGACGTTCACGTTCGCCGCCGTGTGGTGGTCGCTGTTCACCTCGCTGACGGCGCTGGCCGGCAACTTCGCCGCGCTGTTCGGGGTGCGCCTGCTGCTCGGCATCGGCGAGAGCCCGGCCGCCACGACCAGCGCCAAGGTCGTGGGCCGCTGGTTCCCCCGGCACGAGCGGGCCCTGGCCACCGGGATCTGGGACTCCGGCTCCCGGGTGGGCGGCGTCATCGCGCTGCCCATCGTCACCGCGCTGATCGCGTGGCTGGGATGGCGGTGGACGTTCGCGGTCATCGGCGTGCTCGGGCTGGTGTGGGCGTTCGGCTGGTGGCGGGCCTACCGGGATCCGCAGGAGCATCCTCGGATCAGCGAGGAGGAACTGGCGTACCTGCGCGAGGGCGGCGCCCGGTTCGAGGGCGACGACGCCGGCGAGGCGAACGCGATCCGCTGGCGGGACCTGTTCCGCTACCGCACGATCTGGGCGATGATGCTGGGCTTCTTCTGCCTCAACATGGTCGTCTACTTCTTCCTCACGTTCTTCCCGACCTACCTGGTGGAGGAGCGCGAGTTCAGCCTGCTCAAGCTGGGGCTGTTCGGCGCGCTGCCGGGACTGGTCGCGATCGCCGCCGAGTGGCTGGGCGGCTGGCTGGCCGACCGGCGCATCTCGGCGGGCGACTCGGTGACGCGGGTCAGGAAGACGTTCATCTCGGGCGGGTTCCTGGTCTCGACCGTGATCGGGGTGGCGGTGTGGGTGCCGCAGGCGTGGATGGCGCTGGCGCTGCTGTCGATCGCGTACGCGGGCTCGACGTTCGCCGCCGCCAACATCTGGTCGCTGCCCGCCGACGTCGCCCCGGCCGACCGGTACGTCGCCTCGATCGGCGGCATCCAGAACTTCGCCTCGAACTTCGCCGGCATCGTCAGCCCCATCATGATCGGCGTGCTGGTCGACGCCACGTCGTCGTTCACCGTGCCGCTGATGGTGATCGCGGGGGTCGCGCTGCTGGGCGCCTTCACGTACGCGGTGATCCTCAAGCGCGTGGAGCCCATCGGCGTCCCGGCGCGGGCGGAGGCGTAGAGACCCCTCTTCGCGTGCCCCATGCCTTCTCGCGCTCACGCTGAACCCGGCGCGGGCGCGGACGCGTACAACTTCCGGAAGGCGCGGCCACGTGGAGGGCGTCATGAGCATGCCGACCGAATGGCAGGTGCTGGGGCTGGCGGACGACCCCGCCCCGGGAGACCCCGGCCAGGTGCGTACGATCGCCCGTGGCCTGCTCGACCAGGCCGCGCTGGCCGACCACAACACGGCCCGGCTGGCCACGGTCTCGGGCGGCGGCGCGGCGCTGCGGATGCGCGGCGACTACGCGGCCGCCTACACCGAGGCGCTGGGCGTGCTGCCCGCCGAGCTGGCCAAGCTCGGCAAGGCGTACCGGGGCGCGGGGGACGCGCTGATGACGTACGCGGGCACTCTGGAACAGGCCAAGGGGCAGGCGGGCGCGGCGTTACGCCAGGGCGGCGCGGCCCATGAGCGGTACCAGGGGGCGTTGCGCGAGGTCTCCGCCCGCCTGCCCGCCGCCGGCGGGCTGCGTACGCTCTCCGACGTCGAGCACGTGGTCGGCACCGCCGAACCGGCCGTCGCCGTCTCGGTACGCCCCGCGCTCGAACGGGCCCGCAACGCCGACGCCGACAGGGCACGCGCCCGCCGGATCGCCGACGAGGCGGCCGGGCTGCGCGCGGAGGCGGAGACGCGAGCCGTCGAGGAGATCGAGCGGGCGCTGGCCGGCAGCGGCATCCAGAACCGGTCGTGGCTGGCCCAGGCGTGGGACACGATCTCGACGCCGTTCCGCTCCTGGGACGACTTCGTCAACCTGGCCCGCAACATCGCCATGGTCGCCGGGATCGCCCTGCTCGTCATCGGCACGGGCGGGCTCGCGGGAGTGCTCCTGATGGGCACGGTGGTGGTCGCCGGGGCGCTCGTGCTCGGGGACTCGCTGAACAAGTACCGCCAGGGCAAGGCCGGCCTCGGGCAGGTCATCCTGGACGGCATCGGGATGCTGCCGGGCGGGAAGGGCGTGGGGCTGCTCGCGCAGGCCGGTGGGGTGGTCGCGGGGCTCGGGGCCGCCGCGAAGGCCGTCCGCGCCGGCTTCGGCAAGCTCTTCGGCCGCGCCGCCCGCCACGAACCCGGCCCGGCGGCCCGCGCCCTGGCGGACGCCCCCTCACGTCTGCGGCGCACCGGTCACGACCTACCCGATCCCAGGGGGCTCCCCATGACGCGCGGGCGCGACGGGCTGATCGACACGGTGGACGGCCGGCCGGTACGCGAATACGTCCAGGAGGTCGCCGGCCAACGCAACGCCCTCTACCAGGACCTGCAGCGCACCGATCCGGAGAACTTCACCAGGCGGACGACCGGCAGGATGCACTCTCTCGCCTTCGACCGCCGCACCGGGCAGCTCTTCGAAGCCGACAACCGGACGATCCCCCACGAAGTGCCATCGGACCTCCACCCCACTCTGCAGACCCGGCTCGACGAGCTGAACGACTTCGCCGCCGAGCACCCCACCGCCTACGACTACGGCGCGGGGCGCCAGGGCGGCTACCCGGACCCGGACATGGCCGGGACACACTCGGAGGTGGTGGCGACCAACCAGGCGCTGTGGGCCAGGGAGACGGTCGGCGCCCCCACCGGAGAGGCCCACCTGTCCGAGATCATGATCGACAACCGGCGCCTCTACGGCGGCGGCGCCGGATTGCCCGCCCCGTGCTGCCCGAACTGCACCGCTATCCTGGGCCCCATCGACGCGATCCCCGGCAGGAGGACGGCATAGCCATGCTCCGAGTGCCTCTGCACGACACCCACGAAGACGACCAGGACCGGGTCACCTACAACGGAGAGCGGTTCACCGGCGTCACCGTCGAGACCTTCCCCGACGGGCGCCTGCTCGCCGAGTCGTCCTTCACCGACGGCGTCCAGGACGGCCCCGAGCGCCAGTTCCGCGCCGACGGCTCGCTGTGGGTGGAGAACATCTACGAATTCGGGTGGACCGTCCGGGAGCGCGAGTGGCATCCCAACGGCAGGCTCGCCCGGGACAAGCTGCTCCGCGGCGGCCAGGTCGTGAGCCAGCAGTGGTGGGACGAGAACGGCGACCCCATCGCTCAGCCCGGCCAGTGAAGGGCCGGCCGCCGACTCCGTCAGCGGGAAGCGCGAGCCCGCGCGGCACGCTCACGCCCCGTCGCCGGCCCCTCCCGGCGGCAGCCCGTGCGGCTCCCCTCGTTCCGCCCTAGCCGCAAGTTCTACCAGGTCGCCCCGGTCACCGGCCGGGCCCAAGAGGCGGGTGGTGGCGTCGAGCACCGCCTCGCGTTCGACGCGGGGCGGCTGCTCGCTCGCGAGGGCGGCGGCCCGGGAGCGGACACGAGCCAGCAGGTCGCCGTGGCCGATCTTCCACCGGAAGCTCTCGTAGAGGTCGTCGGCTCCTCCCCGGTACGCGGTGCCAGGTGAAGGCGCCCGTCGCGACCACCTGGGTCGCGGCGGCCAGGTCGTCCAGGGAAACGGCGGGCAGCGCCGGTGAAACGCCTTGATCACGCCCCCGTCACGCGTGGAACAGGTCCTTGGCCATACGCCGCAGCCGCGTCTCGTCGATGTCGTGCCCCAGCCCGGACTGCGTCAGCGGCACGGCGATGACCCCGGCGTTCGCCCCCACGATCGGGGTGACGATCTGGTTCTGGCGTGGCGGCTGCGTGACGTCGCACGGCAGCGTGCACCCCGGCAGGCTGGCCACCGCCACCGTGGCCGCCCTGGCCAGGCCCGCCCCCTGGCCGCCCGCGCACTGGATGTCCCAGCCCGCCGCCGCGGCCCGGTCGTGGGCCCGCCTGGCCTCCGACAGCGAGGGGAACGAGGAGGGCCGCAGCAGCAGGACGCGCGCCGCCCGCAGCGTCAGGTAGTCGTCCAGCTCGGTCGTCGTGCCGACCTCGACCGCGACCGAGGCGGTCACCTGGTCCTGGAGCGAGGCATGGGAGTAGGTGTCGCCCACCGCGAACGGCCGCTCGATGACCTCCAGGCCGTAGGAGTCGAGCGCGACGAGCTGGCCGAGGTCGGAGTAGGCGTTGCCGCAGTCGACGGCCAGCGTCAGCGCCGGGTACGCCGCCCGCACCGCCCGCACCGGCTCGACGTCCCACCCGGGCCTGATGTCCAGCGTGACGTGCCCGTAGCCGGCGCAGACCTGCTGGTTGACCCGGGACACGAGGCTCTCGATCGACGGGTCGGGGGCCAGCCGGACGGTGGCCATCAGCGAGGTGCGGGTGCCGCCGATCGCCTCGGCGAGCGGCACCCCGCGCATCCTGGTCCACAGGTCCCAGCAGGCCATGTCGACCGCCGAGTCGCCGCTCGGCACGGAGTCGGGGTGCTCCCAGTCCACCCCGATCAGCAGCGCGGCCAGGCTCTCCTCGAGCCTGGCCCAGGTCTTGGGCTGGGGGGAGGTCGCCTCGCCCCAGCCGGTCATGCCGCCCTGGTCGGTGAGTTTCACGAGCAGGCTCTCCGACCTCCTGCCGTAGGGCAGGACCAGCCGGAATACCTCAAGCTCCCGCACTCGCGGCATGTACCCCCCTTTATGACGCGGTCTCCTCCATAGTGCCTGCTGCCGGGGCGTGCACAAAACGCGGGGCCACGAGTACGGCCACAATGCCCAGCGCGGCGGTGAAGGCCAGACCCGCCACGTAGTTCCCGCCGGCGGCGGTGAACAGGGCGCCGCTGACCGCGACGGCCACCACGGTGAACACCGACTCCCCCACGCCCACGGCCGCGGTGTTGTTGCCCTCCTCGCCCTCCGCGGACATCTCCAGCACCAGCACCGACACCGTGGGGTGCAGGGCGCCGATGCCGAGCCCGCCGATGGCCATGGCCACGTGCGCGATCGCGAGCGGCATCGAGTCGATCAGCACCAGCGTCACCAGCCCGATGCCGATGGCGATCATGGCGGCGCCGCCGCGGATGGCGGTCAGGTTGCCGATCATGCCGCGGCCCTTGATCCAGGAGCCGGTGGACCAGCCGAGCGCCCCGACCGTCAGCACGATGCCCGCGCCGGTGGGGCTCAGGCCGCGCTCGTTCATGAGCATGAGGGGGATGAGCACCTCGGCCGCCGTGAACGCGCCGAAGGCCAGGCCGCGCAGCACGGGCCCGCTGGGCAGGCCGCGGGCGGCCCTCAGCGAGCCGGGCAGCAGCAGTCTGGGCAGGGCCACGGCCAGCAGGACGACGCCGGTCGCGAGCAGGGGCAGGCCGGCGAGCTTGAGTGCGCTGCCGTACTGGATCAGGGCGGCGGCCACGGCGGTCAGCGTGGCCCAGATGAGCTTGCGGCCGAGGCCGGGGGCGGGCTCGGCGATGCCGTTCTCGATCGCCCTGCCCACGGTGCCGCGCCAGAGCAGCAGCGCCGAGGGGATGACGATGAGGACGACGCCGAGGAAGATCCACCGCCAGTCGATGTTCTCGACCACGAATCCGGCGATCGCGGGGCCGATCATCGAGGGCACCACCCAGGCCGCCGAGAACAGGGCGAACACCTTGGGATGCATCGCCCCCGGATAGACCCTGGCGACCAGCACGTACAGCGCCACCTGGGTCAATCCGGTGCCGAGCCCCTGCACGAACCGGCCCGCCACGAACACCTCCATGTTCGGCGCGAACCCGGCCAGCAGCAGCCCCGCCACGAAGGCGCCCACGCCGGCGGCGATCGGCTGGAGCGGCCCCCGTACGTCGCTCCAGCGACCGCCCAGCACCGTGGCGATCACGCTGGCCGCCAGGGTGGCGCTGAAGGCCAGGTTGTACAGGTGCATGCCGTCCAGGTCGCGCGCCACGGTGGGCATCGCGGTGGCCACCGCCATCGCCTCGAACGCCTGCAAGGTGACCAGCGCGACCAATCCCACGCTGAGCGCGCGATATTGCGGGGACACCACGCTGACCGGGGGTGCCGGAGATCGTTCAACCGTCGTCGTCATAGCGGCACGCTATGACGAACCCCCAGGTCAGCACATCGGGCGCGGGGCCTAGGCCATTAGCCCTAAGGCGGGCGGGCTCACCGTCTCGGCATCCGGGCCTCGACGCCGTCGAGCAGCAGTTCGAGGCCGTAGCGGAAGCGTTCCTCGCCGTCGTCGGCGATGAGGTCGTCCACGTATTTGCTGACGTGCGGAAAGCGTTCCGACGGCAGCGCCCGGTAGTAGCCGGCGATCTGGCCGACGAAGGACTCGAAGTATTCGCGCCTGTCGCTCATCCCGGCCGCGCGCATCCGGGCGTAGTGCAGGGAGCCCTCGTAGGCGTCGCCGACGAGGTAGAGGGACAGGCGGTCCATGACCAGGGACGCCTCCCTCGGCGCCATGCCGGTCTCGATGAGCAGGCCGAAGACGAACTCGCCCGCGCGGACCGAGTTCTCCCCCGTGGGGATGTTGGCCAGCGCCGCCCTCGCCACGTCGGCGTGGGCGGACAGCACGCGGTGCACCTCCATCGCGTACGCCCGCAGTTGCTCCTTCCAGCGGCTCGCGTCGCGTTCGGGCAGGCGGATCTCGCCGAGGACCCGGTCGTAGATCAGTTCGAGCAGCTCGTCCTTGCCGGCCACGTGCGCGTAGAGCGAGGCGGGCCCCGTGTCGAGCTCCTGGGCCACCCGTCTCATGTTGAGCGCGTCGAGCCCTTCGGCGTCGAGGATCCGCAGCCCGGCCTCGATGATCAGCTCCTGGTTGAGCTGCCGCCTGGGCAGCGCCGGCTTGCGCGATCTGCGCCAGGGGGGCGCGGGCACCCCGTCCTTCTCCGTGCGATCCACCATACGAACACTGTACTTGACACGAACGCCGTTCGTCACTAAAAACGTTGTTCGTAACGAACAACGTTCGTTGAATTGAACATCGTTCTTAGGAGACCCCCATGACCACCACCGCCTCCGTGGAGGCCACCGGCGTCCAGCCCCATCCCCGGCGCTGGACAGCCCTGTTCGTGATCCTGGCCGCCGAGGTCATGGACCTGCTCGACGCGCTCGTGACCACGATCGCCGCCCCCACGATCCAGAAGGAGCTGGGCGGCTCCGACAGCCTGGTGCAGTGGCTCGGCGCCGGTTACACCCTCGCCATGGCGGTCGGGCTGATCACCGGCGGCCGGCTCGGCGACCTGTACGGCAGGAAGCGCATGTTCGTGCTCGGCGCCTTCGGCTTCACCGCCGCCTCCCTGCTGTGCGGCGTGTCCGTCAGCCCCGAGATGCTGATCGCCGGCCGGGTGCTGCAGGGCCTGTTCGGCGCCGTGATGATCCCGCAGGGCCTGGGCCTGATCAAGGAGATGTTCCCGCCCCAGGAGCTCGGCAAGGCGTTCGGCATGTTCGGCCCGGTCATGACGATCTCGTCCGTCGGCGGCCCCGTGCTGGCCGGCTGGCTGGTCGACGCCGACTTCTTCGGTACGGGCTGGCGCATGATCTTCCTGATCAACCTGCCGATCGGCCTGGCCGCCGTGCTGGCCGCGCTGCGCTTCCTGCCCGAATACCGCCTGTCCAACGCCACCCGGCTCGACCTGCCCGGCGTCGCGCTCGTCTCGGCGGCCGCGTTCCTGCTGATCTACCCGCTCATCCAGGGCCGCGAGCTGGGCTGGCCCGCCTGGACGTTCGCCTCGATGGCGGCCTCGATCGTCATGTTCGCCGTGTTCGGCCGTTACGAGTCGCGCCGCGCCGCCTCGGGCCGGGACCCGCTGGTCACGCCCGGCCTGTTCCGCAAGCGGGCCTTCACCGGCGGCCTGGTCGCCGGGCTGGCCTTCTTCTCCGGGTTGATGGGCTTCAGCCTGGTCTTCAGCCTCTACACCCAGATAGGGCTCGGATTCACCCCGCTGCAGGCCGGTCTGGCGAGCCTGCCGCAGGCCCTCGGCGGCGTGGCGGGCTTCGGGCTGGCGATGTCCGGGCTGCAGGAGCGGCTGGGCCGCGGCCTGCTGCAGATCGGCACCGTCGTGATGGCGGCGGGCGCGGCCGTGCTCGCCCTGACCATCCACCTGGCCGGGCTCGACGTCGGCGCCTGGCAGCTCGCCCCCGGCCTCGCCCTCGTCGGCATCGGGATGGGGCTGACCATGGCGCCGTTCTTCGACATCGTGCTGGCCGGGGTCGAGCCGCACGAGTCCGGCTCCGCCTCCGGCACCCTGACCGCGATCCAGCAGCTCGGCGGCGCGCTCGGCACCGCCGTGCTCGGCACGCTGCTGTTCAACCTGCTCGCGCGCCAGTGGGACTTCGGGGCGGCGGCGCAGGTCGCGGCGTGGGTCGAGGTGGGGTTGCTGGCGCTGACGTTCGTGCTGTCGTTCCTGCTGCCGCGGCGGGCCAGGGCCGAGCAGGCAGGGCCCTGACCGCCCGCCCCCCTTTCACGGCGGTCTCAGAGGTCGGTGTGGCGCTCCACCCAGCGCGCGATGTCGCGGCGCTCGATCGCGGCCGCCATCAGGTCGGGGAAGGCGTCGGGCGTGCAGGCGAAAGCGGGCACCCCCAGCGCGGCCAGCGCCGCGGCGTTCTCGTGGTCGTAGAACGGCGCGCCCTCGTCGGACAGGGCGAGCAGCACGATCACCTGGACGCCGGCCTCCTTCATCGCCGCCACCCTGCGCAGCATCTCCTGCCTGACGCCGCCCTCGTACAGGTCGCTGATCAGGATGAAGATCGAGTCGGCCGGGCGGGTGATGAGGCCCTGGCTGTAGGCGATGGCCCGGTTGATGTCGGTGCCGCCGCCGAGCTGGGTGCCGAACAGCAGCTCCACCGGGTCGTGCAACTGGTCGGTGAGGTCCACCACCGCCGTGTCGAACACCACCAGCGAGGTCTTCAGCGACCGCATCGAGGCCAGCACCGCGCCGAACACGCTCGAATACACCACCGAGGCCGCCATCGACCCGCTCTGGTCGATGCACAGCACCACCTCGCGCTGCACGGAGCGCTGCCTGCGCGCGTAGCCGACCAGGCGGGACGGGACGACGGTGTTCTTGTCCGGCAGGTAGTTCTTGAGGTTCACCCTGATCGTGCGGTCCCAGTCGATGTCGGACACCCGCTTGGGCCGGTGCGTCCGCGCCGAGCGGTCGAGCGCGCCCGTCACGGCCGCCCTCGTCTTCTGGACCAGGCGGCGCTCCAGCTCCTCGACGACCTTGCGCACCAGCGCCCTGGCCGACTCGCGGGCCTGGTCGGGCATCACCTTGTTGAGCGCGAGCAGGGTGCCGACCAGGTGCACGTCGGGCTCCACGGCCTCGAGCATCTCGGGTTCGAGGAGCAGCCTGGTGAGGTTCAGCCGCTCGATCGCGTCCTGCTGCATGACCTGGACGACGGTGGAGGGGAAGTAGGTACGGATGTCGCCCAGCCAGCGGGCCACGCGCGGAGCGGACGCGCCGAGCCCGCCCTCCCGGCCGACGCCCTGGTCGTAGACGGCGCCCAGCGCGGCGTCCATCCGGGCGTCCATGCCCTCCAGGCCGCACCCGGTGCCGTCGGCCGCGCCGCCGCCCAGCACCAGCCGCCACCGCCGCATCCGCTCGTCCGCCGCGCTCATCGGCCCGCCTTCCCCAAGATGGACAGGACGGTGGAGACGGCCGCCGCCGCGCGCCGCTCGTCCACGTCCTGCTCGCCTTCCCCCTCGTCCCGGCCGGCCGAGCGCAGCCGCTCGCCGATGGCCCTGCGCTCCGGCGCGGCGAAGGCGCCGAACGTACGGCGCAGCAGCGGGAGCACGTCGATGAACTGCTCGCCCGGCAGGCCGCTGAGCCAGTCGTCCAGCAGGCCGAGCAGGCGCGGGTCGTGCACCAGCAGCAGCCCGCCCCCGGCCAGGAACCCCTCGACCCAGGCCGCCGCCCTGGCCGGGCCCTGTCCCCGGGACATCGCCCTGGACATGCGGTCGGCGGGGTCGTCGAGCTCGCCGGAGTCCAGCAGGATCCTGGTGAGACGCCCCTCGATGAGCCCGTGCAGGTCCTGCCGGTCGCTGAGGCCGCGCAACGTGCCCAGCCACCGCCCACGCGGCGCCCCACCGGCCCCCGCCGCACCGTCCGCGAGCGCCGAGCCCTCCTCAAGCGCCGGGCCGTCCGCGAGCGCCGGATCATCGGCGGGGGGCGGGCCGGGGGTGAGGGCCGGGTCGGAGAGGAGGGCGACCGCCGAGTGGACGGCGTCCACGTGTTTGAGCAGGTCGGCCGCCGCGCCGTCGTCGAGGTTGGTGACCGCGACGGGCAGCCCGACGCAGATCCGCTCCAGCATCGAGCGCACGATCACCGCCAGCCCCTCGGCCGGAGTGCCGCGCACGTCGCCGTAGCGGTGGGCCCGCACCATCGCCGGCAGCGCCGCCATCAGGTGCGTGACGTCGGTGTCGAGGGCCGCCTTGGCCGACAACGCCGCCAGGACGCCGGGCAGCGCGTCCGGCAGGTCGGCCAGCAGGCACTGCTCCACCAGCGACGTCAGGTCCGCCAGCGCCGCCGACTCGGCCCCGGCGAGGTCTCTGGCCCGCCGCCCGGCCGCCGCGACGACCGTGGTGCCGAGGGCGGCGTGCTCGATGAGCGCGAGATCGTGCTCGGGCCGCCACCGCAGCGTCCACGTCTCCCTGAACGTGCCCTTCCCGCGCGCCTGCCCCGGCGTCCCCCAGTCCACGCCGAGCAGCCGCAGCCGGTGGAACAGGTGGCTGCGGTCGAGGTCGAGGGGCTTGCGCAGGTCGAGGTCGATCTCCCGGTCGAGCGCCTCCGGCTTGAGCTTCAGCCGCCGCTGCTGTTCGCGCAGATCCCGCTGGAGCGGCACCATCGGCGTGCCGTCGCCGACGTGGCCGAGCCGGTCGCCGACGACCATCCGCCGCTGGATGAGCTCCACCGCCAGGTCGTCGCCCTCGCACAGCACGGCCCTGGCCGCCTCGGTGACCTCGCCGAGCCCGGCCAGCGGACGGCCGCGCAGCGCGGCCAGGCTGTCGGCCAGCCGTACGGACTCGATGACGTGCGCGGACGACACCGCGAGGCCCTCGTCGCGCAGCACCGCGGCGGCCTCGGCCAGCCACCGCTCGACGGGCCGGTCAGGCGTCTGGAACAGGTGGTGGTACCAGCCGGGCGAGGTGATCCCCGCGCCATAGCCGCTCCACGAGGCCAGCCGCCCGTACGTCCACGGCACCCACGCCAGCTCGGCCTTCACCTTCGGCAGGCCGCGCAGGAGCGCGTTGTCGGCCGTGGCCGACGGAAGCGGACCGGCCAGCGCGGGCACGTGCCAGGCGCCGCAGACCACCGCGATCCGGCCAAAGCCCTGCTTGAGGGCGGCGCGGAGGGTCTTGCGCATGTACGCCTCGCGCCGGGCCTCCCGCGCCCCCGGCTCGTGACCCTCGCGCACGGCGGACATGGCCTCCGCGATCACCTCGAACGGCGTGTCGCCGCGGTGCTCGACGACGTCCTCCCACCAGCGTTCCGGGTCGTCGTAGCCGGCGGCGGCGGCCAGGGAGCCGATGGGGTCGGCGTGGAACGGCTCAGGGTCTTCGGGCTCGGCGGCGGCCAGAGAGTGCGCCGCCGGCAGGTCGCAGAAGCGTACGGGGATCCCGGCGGCGGTGCCGTACAGGATGGCCTGCCATTCGGGGGAGAACGCGGCGAACGGCCAGAACGCCGCGCGGTCGGGCGCGCCCGGCACGTGGGCGAGCAGCGCGACCGGCGGTTCCAGGCCGGGCACGTGCCCGATGAGCGCGTCGGCCTCCGGCGGGCCCTCGATGAGGACGGCGTCGGGGCGCAGCCGTTCGAGCTCGCGCCGCACGGCGCGGGCCGAGCCGGGGCCGTGGTGGCGTACGCCGAGGACCGAGACGTTCACGAGACCTCGCGGCACGCGCGGTAGAAGTCACGCCAGTCGGAGCGCTCGCGGACCACGGTCTCCAGGTATTCGCGCCACACCACCCGGTCGGACACCGGCTCCTGCACCACCGCGCCGACGATCCCGGCGGCCACGTCGGACGGCCGCAACACCCCGTCACCGAAGTGGGCGGCCAGCGCGATGCCGCTGGTGAGCACCGAGATGGCCTCGGCCGTGGACAGGGTGCCGCTCGGCGACTTGACCTTGGTGCGGCCGTCCTCGGTCACCCCCGCGCGCAGCTCCCTGAACACCGTCACCACCCGGCGGATCTCCGCCAGGCCCGTCGTCGTCTCGGGCAGCGCCAGGGCGCGGCCGAGCTGGGTGACGCGGCGCGCCACGATGTCCACCTCCTCCTCGGCGGTGGCGGGCACCGGCAGCACGACCGTGTTGAAGCGGCGGCGCAGCGCGCTGGACAGCTCGTTGACGCCGCGGTCGCGGTCGTTGGCCGTGGCGATCACGTTGAAGCCGCGCTCGGCCTGGACCTCGCGGTTGAGCTCGGGGATCGGCAGCGTCTTCTCCGACAGGACGGTGATCAGGGCGTCCTGGACGTCGGAGGGCATGCGGGTGAGCTCCTCGACGCGGGCGATCCTGCCCTCGGCCATCGCGCGCATCACGGGCGAAGGGGTCAGCGCCTCGATGGAGGGGCCCTCGGCGAGCAGCCTGGCGTAGTTCCAGCCGTAGCGGATGGCCTCCTCGGCGGTGCCGGCGGTGCCCTGCACGAGCAGCGTCGAGTCGCCGCTGACGGCGGCGGCCAGGTGCTCCGACAGCCACGTCTTCGCGGTGCCGGGCACGCCGAGCAGCAGCAGCGCGCGGTCGGTCGCCAGGGTGGCGACGGCGACCTCGACGATGCGCCGCGCGCCCACGTATTTGGGGGTGATGCGGTCGCCGTCGCCCAGGAGGTAGGTGGTCACGGCCCACGGCGACAGCTTCCAGCCCGGCGGCCGCGGCCGGTCGTCGTCCTTGGCCAGGACGGCCAGCTCCTCGGCGTACTGGTCTTCCGCGTGCGCGCGCAGAACGGTCATCGGGCAAGCTCCTTGTACATGTCAGCTCGGAAACGCAGCAGGGCGGCGACCTGCTGGATGGACTCGACCGGCGAGTAGCTCTCGGCGAGGGGGAACAGGGCGGGGTCGATGTGCTCACCCGCCAGCTTGACCAGCTCGCCGAGGTTCCACGGCTGCGTGGTGGACACCTTCACGATCTTGCGCAGCACGGCCGTGGCCAGGCCCTCGCGCCAGTGGGACGACACGCCGCCCAGCACCATGATCAACTGGCTGTCCAGGTCGTGTTCCCTGACGAAGTCGGCGGCCAGCTCCTGCTGCTCGGCGGGCGGGAGCGAGTCGAGCAGGTCCGCGATCGGGTCCCAGCCGAACATGGCCCGCGCCCATTCCGGGTCCTTCTGCAGCACGGCCGCGCGTACCCAGGCGGCCTTCACCTCGGTGTCCCAGTCGGGGATCTTCATCGCGAGCAGCCGGGCGGGCGGCTGCTCCCACACGGTCAGCGGGGCGCGGGCGATGATCTGCTGCAGCCACCAGGCCCGCTCGCCGAGCCCGCGGGGCGGCTTGGGGCGTACGCCGTCGCGTTCCATCTCCTTGTCGCAGACGACGGGGGCCTCGATGGCGATGACGTCTTTCCGTACGGTCACGCAGGCGCGCACGCGCTCGGCCATGCGCTGCGACAGGCGTGAGTCCGGCAGGCGGGTGAGCAGGTTGGCGGCGGCCTGGCGCACCTCCCGGCGGCGGTCGTCGAGCGCCTGCTCCAGGAACGGCTCGTCGTCCATGCTCAGCCCGGCGGCCAGCACCTCGACGAACTCGGCCCGGTCGTCGGGCCCCTCGCGCTCCCACGTGCTCTCCAGCAGCCGCCGCGCCCTGCCCGGGTCGGCCGCCCTGAGCGCGCGCAGGTGCTCGCGCCGGTCGGCGGCGCCGCCCAGCTCCCACGTCTCGCCCGTGGGCTCCTCCAGCAGGTAGTCCCAGGCGGGATTGAGCCCGGCCAGCCAGCGGCCCCGGTGCCCGGCCAGCACACCGAGGTGCACCCGGATGGAGCGGTCGCGCCGGCCGCGTTCGAGCAGCTCGGGCAGCACGTAAGGGGGCACCCGGCGACCGGTCGCCGCCGCGGCGGCCAGCCACTCGGGAATCAGCCGCTCATGCTCTCCGCCCAGCATCCGGCCCAGCCGCTCGGCGGCCGGCCGGCCCACGGCCCGTCTCTCCTCCTCGGGCGCGCGCTCCTGCCCGCCGCTCTCACCCACCCGCCGTCCGGCCCGCCGCCGCGCCACCTCGACGGCGGCCGTCTCGAGCAGATCACCCTGGTACGGCCTGCGATCGGTGCCCACGAGCGCCGTCGAGGTCAGCTCCTCCCAGCCGGTCACAGGATCACCGCCGTGCCTTCGTCGTCCCAGGTGGTCAGCGGGCGCAGGCCCTGAGGGCTCCATTCGGCGGCCACGGTCACCGGCCGCCCGCCGGAGACGGCGATCAGCCGCCAGGGGTCGCGGGCGCGGGGGTGCAGCGGCAACCCGCCGATCGAGGCCCGCTCGGGGACCACTCCGGCGAGCACGAACGGCCAGGACTCGGTCCACGGATCCTCACCCAGGGCCCGCGCCACCTCGTCCAGCGCCTCCTCGGCCGACACCCCGGGCGGCACCCCTCTGGCCACCTCCGACACGACCGCTCCGAACGCTGGGGCGGCGGGGGCCGGGGCCGGGAGGGGGGCAGGGGCAGGGGCAGGGGCGGTGCCGTGAGCCGGGGCCCGGGCCGGAGCCGGAGTCGGGACGGTGCCGTGGCGGGTGGCTACCAGGGCGCGCAGGGGAGCGGCGCCCGGATAGTAGGTGAGGTCGGCGTCGATCGTTGTGCCCGTGACCAGGGAGGCGTCCAGCGGCTGCCCCTGCGGCGCGAACGACAGGATGAGCGCGGCCCTGCCCGTGCGGCGCCCCCGCAACCAGACCCGGCGGGCCGTCAACCGGTCCTGCGCCTCGTCGCGCCTGCCCAGAACGTCCCAGTGATCCCGCACCACCGGCCCGGCCAGCACCTCTTCCCTGGTGACGGGGAATCCGGCCCGGATGAGGACGGTGTGCGCGAGCGGCCCCGGCAGCCCGGCCCGCTTGCGGTAGGCGACGGCGAGCAGGTTGATCAGGGCGTATTCCTCGAGCAGCCGCCCCGGCCAGTCGTCCTCGGCCCGCACGCGCGACAACCGGGACACGACCCCGGCGACGCCGGGCGCCTGGGCGTCGATGAGCCGCTTGGCCAGCCCGTCCCAGTCGTGCTCGGCGGCCCCGGCCAGCCCCTGACGCACCTGGTCGGCCAGCCACCGCTCCAGCTCCCCCAGCCCCGAGGCCACCCGCCCATGACGTACGGACTCCACCCCGGAGGCCGCCCCACCGGCGAACCCGGAACCACCACCCCCGGCCCGCGCGACCGCACCGGCACCACCGTCGGCGTCACCGGCTCGCCCACCCGCCGCGAAGGCCCCCGCTTCACCGCCCTGCCCACCCTGCCCGGCCCGTCCAGGCTGCCCGGCTTCAGGGGCTTCGGCCGCTTCGGCGGCTTCGGCCGCTTCGGCGGCTTCGGCGGCTTCGGCGGCGACCCTGGCGCGGGCGGCCTCGAGCTTGGCCGCCGCCTTCTCGGCCCGCTCGGCCCGCGACTCCAGCCACTCCGCCACCCACGGCGGCATCGCCTCCAGCGCGGGAATCCCGTCGGCGGACCACATGAGCAGCAGCCCCAGCGCATGCTTGCAGGGGAACTTCCGGCTGGGGCAACTGCACCGGTATGCGGGCTCGGTCAGATCGACGCACGCCAGATAGGGGTTGGCCCCACTGCCCTTGCACTCGCCGTAGAGGACCGTGCCCGTCGCGCCGCGTAACGACCACTTCCCAGGTGCCGCGACCCCCTGCGCCGCCTTCTGGGAGGAGGCGTCGGGGGCGAGGGCGAGCACCTGATCACGGCTCCACCGATCGATCACCTGCCGCAGACTAGCCACCCCGACCGACATTTCGCGCCGGCTTCCCGGGAACAGTTCGGCCCCACTCACGACCCGGGTGAAGGAGTGGCCGCCCGCGCCGACGTACCTGCCGGTTCGGGACAGCACGGACACCCCGGGCAACAACCCGCCCGACATATCCCCATAAACTCTCCACGTGGAGCTACGGATCTACCCGGACGGCCCGTCCACCGAGGTACCCGACGAGACGGCGGCCCTCGCCAGCCCGCTCGACGGCCAGCTCGTCCTCGACGGCGACCGCTTCCTGCGCAGGGACGTCACGGGCGCCCCCGTCGCCTACGTACGACGCCCGCCCGTCGCCGCGGCCCTCGACCTCCTCCCCCACCCCGAGGGCGGCTGGTTCAGGGAGACCTGGCGCTCACCGGTGACGATCCATCCGGACGGCTACCCGGGACGGCGGGCCAGCGCCACGGCCATCTACTTCCTGCTGAACCCCGGCGAGGAGTCGGTCCCGCACACGGTCAGGTCGGCGGAGCTCTGGCTGTGGCACCGCGGCGGCCCCCTGACCCTGACGATCGGCGACACCACCGTCGCCCTGGGCCCCGACGTCGAGCACGGCCAGGTCCCGCAGGCGATCGTGCCCGGCGGCGTCTGGCAGTCGGCCCGCCCGGCGTCCGACGAGGCGGTCCTGGTGAGCTGCGTCGTCTCCCCCGGCTTCGACTTCGCCGACTTCACCGCCTGACCACCGGCCCCGGATGGCCTGTACAGGAGGCATGCCGGATGTGGAGGCGCGCTGACCGCCGCGGGCAGGTCGAACGCCGAACGCGCTCACCACCAGGGCGGAGCGCAAGGAGCGCGGCTCAGACTCTGAGGGACCTCGTCCAGAGCGGCCTCCGCGACCGGGAGGCTCGACGGCCGGCTTCAGGGCTGCGCGTCACCGCCCTGGCCGCGTGTTATTCGGGTGTGCCCGACGCGCTGGCGGAGCTGCGGGCGGCCGGGTGGCGGGTGGGCATCGTCACCAACGGCGCGGCCGGACGTCAGCTCGCGAAGATCCGGCGGACCGGGCTGGACGGGATGGTCGACGGCTACGCGATCTCGCAGGCCGAGGGGGTGCGCAAGCCGGCCGTGGAGCTGTTCGCGATCGCGGCGCGGCGGTGCGGGACGGATCTCGGCGAGGGCGGCTGGATGGTCGGCGACAACCTGGCCACCGACATCGTGGGGGCCCGGGCGGCGGGGTTGCGGGGCGTCTGGGTCGACCATGGCACCTGGCCGGGACACGACGACGCCCTGGCCGACCACGTGGTGGCCCATGTGGTGGAGGGCGTCGCCGTCATACGGAACGCCCACCCCTGAAGGGGGGCGGGCGTTGCGAGGCGATCGGGTGCCGGTGGGCGAGGGTGCTACCTGAGCCAGGCCGTGCGCTGGACGAGGGGCAGGCGTCCGAGACCCCAGGTGGCGCCCGCGTCGGTGAGGGCGAGACCGATGAGGACGATCGCGTAGACGAGGTGCTCGTCCATGAACGGGTTGTTGGCCAGGGGCAGCTCGGCCAGCCACATCAGGAGCAGCATCAGCGTGCCGGTGACGGCGGCGACGCGGAGGCCGATGCCCAGGACCAGCGCCAGGCCGATGCCGAGCAGGCCGGCCATGAACAGCCAGTCCACCCACGCCTGCCCCGCCAGGCTCGAGAAGAGGCCGCCGAGCGCGTTCTCGCCGGTGCCCTTGAGGAACCCGGTCGTCGGGCTGCCGCCCGCGGCCCAGGCCCGCTCGGCGGGGGTGGCGAGCCCCCAGCCGAAGGTCTTGTCCAGGAACGCCCACAGGAAGATCCAGCCGATCGAGATCCGGGCTATCGCCCAGACGTGGTCGGCCGCGTGGCGGGCGCGCGCGCCGTTCTCCGTGACGGGCCCGCTGATCGTGGCGGCCATGACGGCCTCCTTTCGAGGATGATTCGCCGTGCTGGTCACACCACAAGGACACCGTTTCCGGCGGCTTTCGCTCAGTGCCGTACGTCCCGCGCTCCCAGGACCTTGGTCCTTCACAGCGTTCGCCACGGTGTTTCGCCGGGATCCGGAGGGGCAGCGCGCGTGGAGAAAGGGGGTGCCGCCATGGTGGCCAAGGAATGGACCGTGCGGATCCGGCTCGACGAGGAGGGTGACGACACCACGGCACGGGCGACGCTGACGACCGGGGACGGCTCCGAGGTCACGGGGACCGGTCAGGCCCGGCGCAATCCCGCGGACGCGGCGGTGCCGGAGATCGGGGACGAGCTGGCCGCCTCACGCGCGCTGGCGGACCTGGCGGGCAAGCTCGCGATCATCACGAATCAGGATATAGCGGATTCACCGCCGGCCAACCGCTCTTGGTAAGTAAAATTATACCATGAAAATCGAAATGCCGCATTTTTGAGTAATAAATGCGGCATTCGCTATATTGACACCATGGGGAAATTCATCGCCTCCGGGGAATTGCCATTGTGGACCGAGCGATTCGGTGACGTACGCGATCCCGTGGCCCTGCTCGTCATGGGCACGTCCACCCCAGGACTCGGCTGGCCGGACAGCCTGGTGGAGACGCTCGTCCGGGGCGGGCTGCAGGTGATCAGGTTCGACCATCGCGACACCGGCCGCTCCGGCTGCGTCGACTTCACCGTGCACCCGTACACGCTCAAAGACATGGCCGCCGACGCGATCGCCGTGCTCGACGCGTACGGCGCCGTGACGGCCCACATCGCGGGCGCCTCGCTCGGCGGCGCGATCGCGCAGTGGCTGGCGGTGCACCGCCCGGAGCGGGTGGCCACGCTGACCGCGATCATGACCGGACCGATGGGCGCCGACGCCGGGCCGGCCTGGGCGCGGGCACTGGCCGGGCAGGACCCCGACCCCCGCGACCTGCCGCCGCCCGCCCCGCGCTTCCTCCAGCACCTCGCCCGCTCGGCCGCGATGCCCAGGACCACCCGCGAGGAGGTCCTCGCGGTGAACGTGGAGACCTGGCGGGTGCTGCACGGCGACGTCCTGCCCTTCGACGAGGAGGCCGCGCGGCGCCTGGCGGAGGAGGCCCACGACAGTACGAGCGACCCGACCGCGGCGCTCAACCACGACCTGGCCGGACGCGTGATGACCGCGGACCGGCTGGCCCCGCTATCCTCGATCACGGCCCCCACGCTGGTGATCCACGGCACGGAGGATCCGCTGCGCCCCCTCCCCCACGGTGAGGCGGTGGCCGCCGCGATCCCGGGGGCGCGCCTGGAGGCGATCCCGGGCATGGGCCACTCGCTGCTCTCGCCGGGACTGCCGCGCAGGGTCGCCGAGCTGATCCTCAGACAGTCACGAGAGGGTGTTCATGGACAGGATGCACGCCGGTGAGGCGGACATCGACGACGACCTCGTACGGCGGTTGCTGACCGGGCAGTTCCCGCAGTGGGCGGACCTTCCGCTCCAGCCGTTCCCCTCGCCCGGCACCGTCAACGCGGTCTACCGGCTCGGCGAGCACCTGGCCGTCCGGCTGCCCCGCGTCGAGTGGGGCGTCGACGACGTGGAGACGGAGCACCGGTGGCTGCCGCGGCTGGCCCCGCTGCTGCCCGTCCCCATCCCCGAGGTGCTCGGCAAGGGCGTCCCGGCTGAAGGTTTCCCCTGGCCGTGGTCGGTCTGCCGGTGGCTCGCCGGGGCCAACCCGGTGGAGGGCCGGCTGGACGATCCCGAGGCGGTGGCCAAGGACCTGGCGCGGTTCGTGGCCGCCTTCCGGCGGGTGGAGCTGCCCGGCGGGCCGGCGGCCTACCGGGGCGGCCCGCTGGAACGGCTCGACGCGGCCACCCGCGAGGCGATCGGCCGGCTCGGCGAGCTGATGGACGAACTGGAAGGCGGGCCGATCGACACCGCGGCGGCCACCGCCGCCTGGGAGTCGGCCCTGCGGGCGCCCGCCCACGCGGGGCCGCCGGTGTGGGTGCACGCCGACCTGATGCCCGGCAACCTGCTGGTCGAGGACGGGCGGCTCACCGGAGTGATCGACTTCGCGACCGCGGGCGTGGGCGACCCGGCCTGCGACCTGATCGCCGCCTGGAACCTCTTCCCGCCCGCCGCCCGCGAGGTCTTCCGCGACGCCCTCGGCGCCGACGACGCCATGTGGGAGCGCGGCCGGGGCCGGGCGCTGTCCATGGCGCTCGTCCAGCTCCCCTACTACCTGGAGACCAACCCGTCGATCGCCGCCAACGCGCGCCATGTGATCGACGCCGTGCTCACCGGGTGATCATGGGCTCCTTGGGTTTTTTCCGGCGAGATGATTGTGTGTCCGGAGGAACTATGAGGAGGGCATCCGTGAGCCGTCAGATCGTTTCCATCGTGGGTGGCAAGGAAGCCGAGAGCGCGGCCACGTACGACTCGACCAACCCGGCCCGCACGGGCGAGGTCGTGGCGCGCGTCGGGCTGGCCGGCGCGGAGACGTTCGCCGCCGCCTGCCGCACCGCCAAGGAGGCGCAGCGGGAGTGGGCCAAGGTGCCCGCGCCGGTGCGCGGGCGGGTGATCGCCTCCATCGGGCGGCTGGTCGAGGCCAACGCCGAGCGGCTGGCCAGGCTGGTGACCGAGGAGATCGGCAAGCCGTACGCCGAGGCCCTCGGCGAGGTGCGCGAGATCGTGGACACCTGTGACTTCTTCCTGGGCGAGGGCCGCAGGCTCTACGGGCAGACGGTCCCGTCGGAGATGCCGGACAAGAACCTGTTCACCTTCCGCAACCCGATCGGCGTGGCGGCGGTGATCACCGCGGGCAACTTCCCGGTCGCCGTCCCGTCCTGGTACCTGGTCCCGGCCCTGCTGTGCGGCAACGCCGTGGTCTGGAAGCCCGCCGAGTACGCCGCCGCCTCCGCGCACGCCATGTTCCGCCTGTTCGCGGCGGCGGGCCTGCCCGACGGCGTGCTGAACATCGTGTTCGCCGACGGCGCCGAGACCTTCAGGGGTCTGGAGCTGGCCCTGGACGAGGGCACCGTGCAGAAGGTCGGCTTCACCGGCTCCAGCGAGGTGGGCCGGAAGGTCGGCGAGCTGACCGGGCGGCACCTGCAGTCGGCCTGCCTGGAGCTGGGCGGCAAGAACCCGATGGTGATCATGCCGGACGCCGATCTCGACCTGGCCGTGGAGGGGGCGCTGTTCTCCGGTTTCGGCACCGCGGGTCAGCGCTGCACGAGCCTGGGCACGGTCATCGTGCACGAGAGCGTTCACGAAGCGTTCGTCGAGCGGTTCGCGCGGGCGGTGCGGGAGGCCAGGATCGGCGACCCGGAGCAGGACGTGCTGGCGGGGCCGCTGCTCGACCAGAAGTTCGCCGACCGTTACGAGGAGTACCTGACCTGGATCCAGCCCCACCACCAGGTCGTGTCCGGAAATGTCGGCCGGATCGCCAAGGACAACCCGCGCGGCGACTTCGACGGCGGCGAGGGCATCTACTACCACCCGGTCATCGTGGACGGCGTCCGGCCCGGCGACCGGCTGTTCCTGGAGGAGACGTTCGGCCCGATCGTCGGCGTCACCGCGTTCAGCACCCTCGACGAGGCCATCGAGCTGGCCAACCGCCCCGGCTACGGCCTGTCGAGCTCCATCTACACCACCGACCCCAAGAACGCCTTCCGCTTTCGCGAGGGCGTCTCGGCCGGCATGGTCAGCGTCAACAACTCCACCTCGGGCGCCGAGGCCCACCTGCCCTTCGGCGGCAACGGCAAGTCCGGCAACGGCAGCCGCCAGTCCGGCGTGTGGGTGCTCGACCAGTTCACCCGCTGGCAGGCGATGAACTGGGACCACTCGGGCCGCCTGCAGAAGGCGCAGATGGACGTGGCGGAAATCACCCCCGATCTGGACTTCCGCCTGGCATGAGAAAACGGGGCCCCCGCGCGGGGCCCCGTTCTCGTCAGGATCAGACCTGGCCGGCCTTCTCCAGGGCGGCGCAGCAGGTGTTCACCAGCAGGCGGGTGACCACGTAGGGGTCGACGTTGGCGTTGGGGCGGCGGTCTTCGATGTAGCCCTTCTTCTCCACCTCGACCTGCCACGGGATGCGCACGGAGGCGCCGCGGTTGGAGACGCCGTAGCTGTACTTGTTCCACGGGGCGGTCTCGTGGTGGCCGGTGAGGCGCAGCTCGATGTCGGCGCCGTACTGGGAGACGTGCTCCATCGGCTTGTCGCCCTCGCCGAGCGCCTCGCAGGCGGTGATGATGGCGTCGTAGCCCTCGCGCATGGCGCGGGTGGAGAAGTTGGTGTGCGCGCCGGCGCCGTTCCAGTCGCCGCGGGCGGGCTTGGCGTCGAGGGTGGCCTCGACACCGAACTCCTCGGCCGTCCGGTAGAGCAGGTAGCGGGCGACCCACATGTGGTCGGAGACGTCGAGCGGGCTCGCCGGGCCGACCTGGAACTCCCACTGGCCGGGCATGACCTCGGCGTTGATGCCGGAGATGGCCAGACCGGCGGCGAGGCAGCGGTCGAGGTGGAGCTCGACGATCTCGCGGCCGAACACGGCCTCGGCGCCGACACCGCAGTAGTAGTGGCCCTGCGGGGCGGGGAAGCCGCCCTCGGGGAAACCGAGCGGGCGGCTGCCCTTGAAGAAGGTGTACTCCTGCTCGATGCCGAACCAGGACTCCTGGTCGGCGTACTGCTCGGCGATCGGGCGCAGCAGGGCCCGGGTGTTGCTGACGTGCGGGTCGCCGTTGATCTCCTCGACCTCGCACAGGACCAGCTTGTTGGCGCCGCCGCGAATGGGGTCGGGGCAGACGAACACCGGGCGGAGCACACGGTCGGACGAGTGGCCCTCGGCCTGGTTGGTGCTGGAGCCGTCGAAGCCCCAGACCGGGGGCTCGGCACCGTCGACCAGGATCTTCGTCTTCGAGCGCAGCAGAGCGGTGGGCTCGGTGCCGTCGATCCAGATGTACTCAGCCTTGTAGCTCACAGCGGTCCTTTCCAGGTTTCTCTCAGCCACGCCGAGTCTTATGGATGACCGTTTCCCGGTTTTTGCCCGAATGTGAACGGCGTGTTAATCGCTGCGCCGGATCACCGTTCGCGCACCGTGCCATCAGCCTCGATGGTGAGCTCGATGTTGGGGCCGCCTTCGCCGCACTCGGGGCCGTTGGGAAAGCGGCCCTTCGGGGTGGCGGTGACCGTGCGCTCCATGACCGGGGCGGAGGCGGCGTCGCGCAGCGTCAGGCGGACCTCGACAGGCCGCTTGGCCAGCCCGGCGACGTTGGCGAACCCGTGCTTGCCGCCGGTCGGGGCCATGGTCGCCGAGCAGGAGTCGCCCTCCGGGCAGGTCTGCTCCACCGCCTGGGTGGACGGCTGCAGGTCCGTACGCGCCTGCCGGCACGCGCCGTCCCAGCACACCTCCATCACGGCGGTCTGCGCCTTGTCCGCGAGCGCCCCTTCGACCTGGACGCCCACGCCGACGGGGGTGCCGATGGCCGTGCAGGGCCGCTCGTTCGAACAGCCGGCGGCGAACAGCAGGGCCGCGAGCAGGGCAGCGGTATTGGCAGCGGTACGGGCGGTGAGCCGGGCGGCGGTCTGGGCGGCGAGTCGAGGCACATCCCTAAGACGCGGCCCAGCCGCTCCCGGTTCGAAGCGCCGTGCGACCATCACATCAGGGGGCGGATCAGGGGGATTCTCATGCACGATCTGTGGTTCGGCGCGTTCCTGTCGCCTGAGGCCGGAGGGCGCGACCGGCTGCTGCGCCACGTCACGCTGGCCGACCGGCTCGGGCTCGACCTGATCGGCGTCCAGGACCATCCCTACCAGGCGGACTTCCTGGACACCTGGACGCTGCTGTCGGCCGTCGCGGCGCGTACCGAGCGGATCCGGCTGGTGCCCGACGTGCTCAACCTGCCGCTGCGGCCCCCCGCCGTGCTGGCCAGGGCGGCGGCCTCGCTCGACCTGCTTAGCGGCGGCCGGGTGGAGCTGGGGCTGGGGGCGGGCGCGTTCTGGAACGCGATCGCGGCCATGGGCGGGCGCCGGCTCTCCCCTCCGGAGTCGATCGAGGCGCTGGCCGAGGCCATCACGGTGCTGCGCGCGCTGTGGACGCCGGGCGAGCCCGTCGTGTTCGAAGGCACGCACTACCGGCTCGGCGGCGCGCGGCCGGGACCGTTCCCCGCGCATCCGATCGGCATCTGGATCGGCGCGATCAAGCGCAGGATGCTGGAGCTGACCGGGCGGATGGGCGACGGCTGGCTGTGCTCCTCCTTCTACAGCCCGCCCGGCGCGGTGGCCGGGCAGGCGAAGGTGCTCGACGCGGCGGCCGCGGACGCCGGGCGCGATCCGGCGCGGATCCGCAAGGTCTACAACATCGGCGGCACGTTCGCGCCGCTGCCCGGCCCCGGCTTCCTCGACGGGCCCGCCCGGCTGTGGGCCGAGCAGCTCACCGAGCTGGTGCTCGGCGTGGGCATGACCGGGTTCGTGCTGGCGCCGGGGCCGGAGGCGGAGCGGGACCTGCGCACGTTCGCCGAAGAGGTCGCGCCCGCCGTGCGCGAGGCCGTGGCCAGGGAGCGGGGACGGCCCGCGCCCGCGCCCGTCGAGCGGCCGATCACGCTCGCCGACCTGGACGAGGCCGGACGGCCGCGGGCCGGCAAGCACGACCCGGCGGAGCTGACGCCGGAGCAGCGGCGGCTCGGGCGGCACCTGGTCGAGGTGCACGACGGCTACCGGCAGGAGATGCGGCAGGTCCAGGACGCGGTGGAGCAGGTGGCCACGGAACTGCCGGACGCCGGGCGACCGCGTCCGGCGAACGACCGGCCGGCCATGCGCCAGAACCTCTGGACGCTGGGCACCTACTGCGCGACGTTCCGCCGGCTGCTGGCCGTGCACCACACGGTCGAGGACGAGAGCATGTTCCCGGCCGTCCTGGAGCGTGAGCCGGCGCTGGCGCCGGTGATCAAGAAGCTGGAGCAGGAGCACGAGGTCATCGCCGAGCTGCTCGCCGGGCTCGACGAGGCGTGCGTGGAGCTGCTCGGCGACCCGGCCGCGCTCGACCGGGTCAGGGCCAGGGCGGACCGGCTGGCGGACGTGCTGTCGTCGCACTTCGCGTACGAGGAGGAGGAGCTCGTCGAGCCGATCGCCCGCCTCGGCATCCGGGTATAGGCGGAGCGCGGGCGTCTACGGAGCGAAGGCGCTGATCTCGGGCGGCGTCTCGCGCTCCAGGATCGAGCGGGCCAGCGCGTCGCCGGTCAGCGGCGCCATCGTCAGCCCCGCCGCGCCGAACCCGGTCACCACGTGCAGCCCCGCCGCGCCCGGCAGCGCGCCCACGATGGGCAGCTCGCCGCCGGGCAGGGGCCGCAGCCCGACCCGGGTCTCGATGAGCGTCGCCCCGGCCAGCCCCGGCGCCATCCCGAGCGCGTCCGACAGCACCTGCCACTGCCCGCGCGCGGTCACCCGGGCGTCGAACCCGCTGCCCGTCTCCCTGGTCGCGCCGACCACCACCCGCGAGTCGTCGAAGGCCACCAGGTAGTGGTGCGACAGCGGATGCACCGAGGGCCAGCCGCCGGTGTCGACGCCGTCGAGCCGGAGAAGGGTGATCTGCCCCCGCTGCGGCTCGACCGCCAGGCGGACGCCGAACGGTTCGAGCAGGTCGTTCACCCAGGCCCCCGACGCGATCACCACGTCGTCGGCCTCGAGCACGCCCGCGTCCGTCTCGACGGCCGGCGCGCCGTGCGGGCGCGGCAGCAGGCGGGCCCGGCCCGGCACCGGCCGCGCGCCGTGGTGGGCGGCACCGGCCAGCAGCGCGTCGCGCATGGTGCGCCCGTCCACCCGGCCGCCGCCCGAGATGAACACGCCCTCGAGGTCACGGGCGAGCACCGGGACCAGGGCCCGCACCTCGTCGTTGCCGAGGCGCCGGACCTCGCCCTCGACGCTCGACGCCCAGGGCGAGATGATGCCCGCGCCGGCCGCCGTCGCCTGTCCGGGCAGGGCGGAGTCGACGACCGTGACGTCCGCCCCGCGGCGGGCCAGCGCGAAGGCGGTGCTCGCGCCGGCGATGCCGCCGCCGATGACGATGACGCGGTGCTGTTCCACGGTGCCGCTCCCCCGATCCTTTCCCAGGAGGCTATCCTCGTCACACACGTCCGTCCGCTTGGGGCCCTTCTGATCGGGTAACACCTGCGACGACACATCTTTCCCGTACATCACAGTGGAGCCGGGCTTGGACGTATCCGCCGCCGTGTGGTGGCTGACGATCCTGGGGATCGTCGGGCTGCTGCTGTTCGACTTCGTCTTTCATGTGCGCAAGGCGCACGTGCCCACGCTGCGCGAGGCGGCGGTCTGGTCGGCCGCGTACGTGGGCTTCGCCCTCCTGTTCGGCGTCGGCGTCTGGATCTTCGGCGGGTCCGACCCCGGGACCGAGTATTTCGCCGGTTACATCACCGAGAAGGCGCTGTCGGTCGACAACCTGTTCGTGTTCCTCGTCATCATGGGCAGCTTCAAGGTGCCGCGCGCCGACCAGCAGAAGGCGCTGCTGTTCGGCATCGTCTTCTCGCTCATCGCGCGGACCGGGTTCATCCTGCTCGGGGCCGCGCTGATCAACACGTTCGCCTGGGCGTTCTACCTGTTCGGCCTCATCCTGCTGGTCACGGCGGGCAACCTGCTCAAGCAGGAGGGCGAGGAGGGCCGCTCCCCCGACAACCTCATGGTCCGCGTCGCCCGCAGGCTGGTGCGCACCACCGACCACTACGACGGCGACAGGCTGTTCACGGTCGAGAACGGCAAGCGGGTCATGACGCCGATGTTGCTCGTCATGATCGCCATCGGCGGGACCGACATCCTGTTCGCGCTCGACTCGATCCCGGCCATCTTCGGCCTGACCCAGAACGTCTTCATCGTCTTCACCGCCACCGCCTTCTCCCTGCTGGGGCTGCGGCAGCTCTACTTCCTCATCGACGGCCTGCTCGACCGGCTGATCTACCTGTCCTACGGCCTGGCCGTCATCCTCGGCTTCATCGGGGTCAAGCTCATCCTGCACGCGCTGCACGAGAACAACGTGCCGTTCGTCAACGACGGCGAACCGGTGCCGGTGATGGAGATCAGCACCGGGCTGTCCCTGTCGGTGATCCTCGGCGTGCTGCTGATCACGGTGGTGGCCTCGCTGGCCAGCCCCAAGGGCCGGGCGCAGAACACCGTGTCGGCGGCGCGCCGGCACGCCCAGGAGTATCTGGAGGTCGAGCACGACCCGGAACTGCGCGAGGAGCTGTTCGGGAAGCTGTGCGCCGAGGAGCAGCAGCTCAAGAAACTGCCGGAGAAGTACCGCAGGCTCATCCGCCAGGAGGAGAAGCTGATGTCGCTGCTGCGCCGCGCGCACGAGGAGCACGAGGAGGACCGGCGCCGGGGCGTCGCGGACTGACGCCCCGGCGTACGGTCGCACCCACTCGGTCACACCCACTCGGTCACGCCCGCTTGTGACCGTCCGAGCCGTTGCCGTCGTAGCCGAGCAGCCGCATGGCCGTGTCCGGGTCCATCGCGGCGGCCAGGAGCTGGGCTCTGGCGTGGGCCTGGTCGCGTTCGTGTTCGGCCTTGACCTGCGAGGCGCGTACCCCCTTGATCGCGACGAACGCGAGCCCCGCGCCCACGATCACCGCGACGATCACCACGAACAGCAGCAGCATCAGCGCCGGCGAGGCCCCCAGAGGTGAGGGGACCGCGTTCGAGCCATTGCCGGCCGTGCTCGTGCCCGTCACCGCGAGCGCCGCGATGATGGACAGCACCACGAGCCCGAGCAGGCTGGCGATGACCAGCCAGACCCGGCCCGCGAGCCGGCGCCGCGCGGACGGCGGGCCGGCGACCGGGGCGGGGGTGGCGACCACGAGGGGCGCCTGCGGCGTCGCCGCCGCCACGGGGGCGGGCGGTGCGACGGCCGCCCACGGCACGAACTCCGGCCGATCGGGCTGGTGGTCACCGGGCGCGACCGGCACCCCTTGAACGGGCACCCCTTGAACCGGCGCCTGCGCGACCGGCATCCCGCCGACCGGCGCCTGGGCGGCCGGGGTCTGGGCAGCCGGGGTCTGGGCAGCCGGGGTCTGGGCGGCCGGCGGCGCCTGGATCACCGGCCTCTGCCCGTCCGGCGGCACCTGACCCAGCGGCGGCACCTGACCGAACGCCGGCGCCTGACCGGCCAGCGGCGCGTGACCGAGCGGCGCCTGACCGAGCGGGCCCGTCAGGCGGATGGCCTTGACACCGGGGCCGGTGAAGGCGACCGGGGCCAGCTCGACCGGCTCCTCCACCAGGCCGGGCAGGTCGCGCTCGATGCGGCTGTGCTCCTTGTGCGCCCTGGCCGCGTCGTGGTGGTAGTCCTCCAGCTCCTGGTAGAGCTCGTCGGAGGCGTAGATCGTGCCGTCGATGAGCGGCCCGGTCTCGCCTCGGATGATCGCCACCACGTCGTCGCCGTTGAGCGTCTTGTGCGTCTCCAGCGCGTGCGCCAGGCAGAGCACCTCCCTGCGGTGCTCCTGCAGCAGCGCCTCGGTCTTCTCCAGCAGCCGCACCAGGTTGAACTCGATCCGCTCCCCCAGCACGTCGGGGGTCAGATCGGGCTGGTTCCTGGCGGGCTCCCGGTCGGTGATGCCGATGGCACCACCGACGCCGCGCTTGCGCACGGCCTTGCCGCCCATGATCTCCAGCTCCTGCAGCGCGGGCAGCGAGGTGACGCCGGAGCCCATGCCCCAGTACGACTCCATCATCGCCGTCAGGTACGTGGCCGAGTACAGGTCGCCCGAGACGCCCGAGGAGTTGTCCTCGCCGAAGAACATGCGCTCGCCGGCCAGCGAGGCCAGGGAGACCATGATGTCGGCCTCGTGCTCGGACTTCCACCGGGTGAACTGGTCCTCGGGCTTGATCGAGGCGACCATGCCCAGGTAGTCGGCGCCCTTCTCGATCGTGGCGATGTCGATCTCGAGGTGGAAGCGGGTCACGTACGCCACGACGGCGTGGCAGGCCTCGTGCACGGCCACGGCGTGCCGCTCGCGCTCGATGTACTCGACGTCCTCGGGCGGGCCGAGCTGCTTGAGCCGCTTGGCGCGCAGCACGTCCGACCAGGTGATGATCTCGCGCCCGTCCCGGATGGCGGTGATGAGCGACTCGTTGACCAGGTCCTTGATCGTGGCGCCGGTGGCGTACGGGGTGATGGTGGCGAGTTTGTCGATCTGCTGCGGGGTCAGCTCGTGCCACACCTTGTCGAAGTACCCCTGGTACGTGCGCACCCGCCCGGCCTTCGACGGGTAGCCGACCTTGTAGATGCGGTCGATGCGGCCGGGCCGCAGCAGCGCCTCGTCCAGCGCGTCGGGCCGGTTCGTGGCCATCATGACGAGGATGCGGTATTTGGGCGGCGGCTTCGGCCGCATCCCGAGCAGCCGTCGTACGAGGCGGTTGAAGAACCCGCGCGGCTTCTTGAGCCCGGACAGCTCGGTGAGCAGCGCCTGCAGCGTGCCGGGGTCGCCGCTGCTGTTCATGCCCCCGCCCATGAAGAAGCGGTTGCGCCGGCCCGGGTCCTCCTCGGCCCGGCCCCCGGCGCGGAAGGCGAGCATCTCGCGGGTCTCCTCGGACAGGTAGTTCATGCCGTGGCAGCCGGCGTGGCCGGACAGCCCCGAGAATCCGCCCTGTCCGGGCGGGCCCTGCTGGGCCAGGCGGCCGCGCTTGCCGAGCGAGTCGGCCTCGTCGAAGAAGACGATCACGCCGCCGTACCGGAGCGCGAGCTTGCGCAGCTTCCTGAACAGCCCCTTGACCTTGAGGATCCCGATGCCCATGAACATGTTCGTGAACGCGCCCGGATCCACGAACACGTACGGCTTGCCGGTCTCGCCGGCCACGGCCTCGGCCATGAGGGTCTTGCCGGTGCCCGGCGGTCCCCACAGCAGCAGGCCGCTGGGGACGTACCCGCCGCGCTTCTCGATCTCGTCGGGCCGCTCCAGGAAGACGATGTTCTCCTGGACGCGCTCCACCACGTGGTCCTGGCCCCACACGTCGTGGAAGCGGGTCTTGATGTCGTCGGGGAAGTACGTCTCGACGCCGCCCCTGGACAGGAACCAGAACAGGCCCACGAACTGGATGATGATGACGAAGAACAGGAACACGATCTGGAGCAGGAACGGCAGCGCCTGCCAGATCAGCGCGGGCGCCTGCATGAGGGCCACGAACGGGCTGACGTCCAGCACCGCTCCCAGCACCAGGGCGATCAGCGTGACGAAGAACACGATCTTGAGGGCCCGCGAGAGGCGGTAGCGGGTCCAGTCGTCGAAGCGGCGGTGCGTCCAGCGTTCGAACCCGCCGAAGACCTTCACGCTCCAGAAGCGGTGGTAGGCCGACCAATGCTCGCTGACGAAGAAATGGAGCTGGCGGACGGCCTCCAGGCCGATCAGCCAGAAGATCCAGGGATGGTCGTACGCGATCTGCTGCGCGGCCTGGGAGAACGTGGCGATGCCCTGATAGTCGGCCATCATCTTCCACGTGAGGATCAGGTAGGCCAGCACCAGGGCGATGAGGAATTTGCTCCGGTCCCAGAACTGCATCTTCTTTCTGGTGACGGCCTCGGGATCGGATGGACCGCTGCCGGGGGCGCGCAGCCCTTCATGGTGAGTGCTCGTGGTCAATGGTGCTCCCCTTATCCAGGCAGCCGGAGCAGCTTGAAAGAACTCGCGATCTTGTCGAACTCGGCGGCGCGCTTCCGGAAACAGAGCGATCGGCAGCCGATGAGCATGACGGAGACCGTGGCGCCCTTCTCGTCGAGGATCGCCGTGTGATCGAACGTCTGGATGTCGTTGCCGATCTGGTAGTTGAAGCGGACCCGGACGCCTCGTGCGCCGGCGTCGAGGGACAGCACCTCGTCCTTGACGGCTTCGAAGCGGTTGAACATCGGCGGCTGGCCGGCGGCCACCGCCTGCTGCAGGTAGAGCAGGCGTACCTGCTCGGTGACCGGCAGGACGAAGTCGCGCAGCCTGTTCAGGGAGATGGAGTCCCGTTGCTCCTGGGTGAGCTGGTGCACGGTGGCGTAGACGAACGGATCCGCCGAGCCGAGCAGATGATTGACCGACGGTTCCGCCGCCTGGTCGAACGCCGTCGACCAGACCCGCTGCGCCCGCAGCAGCGCCGCCTGCGAGTTCGGATGGTCGCCGGACAGGTACAGCTCGATGGGATAGGCGTCGAGCTGCGTGAACGTGGCGGGGACCTTGAAATAGGTCGTACCGGCCTTGTCGCGTACGTAGGTGAACTCCGGCTGCCCGCAGGCGGACAGCGTCAGGACCGCGACCATGAGCGCGATCAAAGCCCGTGCTTTTTTCACCAGGGCTTACCTCCGCTTTACGGACCAACGGAGTTGTTGTGCCCGCTTTCCAGAGGAATGGACCCGATAGAGGCTGGAAAATCTTGACCAAATCTTGGCCAAGCATTGGCTTTACTTGTTACAGATCAAATATGCCGCGCGTGAAGGGGTTGCGTCACTCCGTGGTCGCGGTGCGTACAACGTTCATGCAACCCCCATTGGTTCAACTCAGGAAGTAGCGAAAGATATGAGGATCCCTTCCGACCACCTCGGAGCGCACAATGACAGAACCCGCAATGGAGACCGTCGACTCCTTCGGTATGACGGCCGAGCGCCAGTTCGCCGACGTGTGGTCCAGAACGGTCCTGTCGGTGCGGGAGCGCCGGTTGCTCCTGCTCGGGCTGCTCGTCGGCCAGGGGCTGCACGACCTGACCGACGACCAGCTCGACGTCGCCCTGCGCGCGGGCGACCTGACCGAGACCGAGCTGCGGGAAGTGGTCGTGTTCCTGACGCACTACGCGGGCTGGGCCCGGGGCGGCATGCTGAACGACCAGGTGGAGCGGCTGGTGGAGCGGGTCAGGCAGGGTCGATCCGGTAAACAGGACCACGCAGACTGAGCGCGTACAGCTCGCCGTCGGGGCCCTCGCCGAACGACGAGAGCTGGTCGACCTCGCCGACCTCGGCCGCGGCCTCGATCTCGTCGACGGGCGCGGCCTTGACCCAGCCGGCGCAGAAGTCGCCGTACAGGAAGTGTCCCCGCAGCCAGGGGATCTTCGTGCCCCGGTAGACGTGCCCGGCGATGACCGAGCAGTTGCCGCCCTCGTTGAGCGGGTAGACGATCACCGGGTCGACCAGCTCACGGCCTCGCCCGCCGTTGAAGGGGCGCTTGCCCTCACGCAGGTTCCAGCCGTAGTTCTCGCCGCCCTCCGAGCCCGCGGGCTGGTGGTCGACCTCCTCCCAGGCGTTCTGGCCGACGTCGCCGATCCACAGGTCGCCGGTGTCGCGGTCGAAGCTGAACCGCCAGGGGTTGCGCAGGCCGTACGCCCAGATCTCGGGCCGCGCGCCCCGCTCGCCGACGAACGGGTTGTCCTCGGGAACCGTGTACGGCCTGCCACGCGGGTCGATGCGCAGGATCTTGCCGAGCAGCGTGCCCAGGTCCTGGCCGTTGCCCTCCGGGTCGCCCCCGCTGCCGCCGTCGCCGAGCGCGATGTAGAGGTGGCCGTCGGGGCCGAAGGCGAGCTGGCCGCCGTTGTGGTTGGCGTACGGCTGGTCCTGGGTGAGGACGTCGCGCCTGGCGGTGGCCCGGGTGCCGTCGTAGGCCCACTCGGTGACGTGGGTGTCGCCCTGCGCGTCGGTCCAGTCGAGGTAGACCCAGCGGCCCGTGGGGTGGAACGCCACGCCGAGCAGCCCCTGCTCGTTGCCGCCGCTCACCTCCTTGGACAGGTCGATCACCGTCTTGCCGCCGGAGGTGCGCAGCCGGCCCGTCTGCTCGGCGATGTAGAGCCGGTCGTCGCCCTTGCGCACGGCGAAGGCCACCGGCTGCTCCAGCCGGGCGATCTCGGTGAAGCGCAGCTCTCCCGGCTCGGTCTCCTGGGGAGCCGCAGGGGTGGTCGTCTCAGGCGCGGCGGTCGTCGGCTCAGAAGCGGACTCAGAGGCCGGCCGGGTCGCCGGTTCCGGGACCGGCCGCGCGGCCGAGCATGCTGTGAGGGCCACGAGGACGAGCACGGCCAGGACGAGGCGCACGTCGTTCATCCTGCCATGGACGTTAGGGTTCAGGCATGCCTACCGCATTGATCACCGGTGCCACCGCCGGCATCGGCGCCGCCTTCGCCCGCCGCCTGGCCGCCGACGCGTTCTCTCTCGTCCTCGTGGCCAGGGACGAGCTCCGGCTCGCCCAGGCCGCCGACCAGCTCAAGCTCAGGTACGGCGTCGACGTCGAGGTGCTGCCCGCCGACCTGGCGACCGAGGAGGGTCTGGCCAAGGTCGAGGCGCGGCTAAAGGACGGCGTGGACCTTCTGGTGAACAACGCCGGTTTCGGCAACCCCGGCCGCTTCCCGCATGTGCCGGTCGAGCGCGAGCTGCGGATGCTCAAGGTGCACTGCGAGGCGGTCCTGCGGCTGACACTGGCCGCGCTGCCCGGCATGCGGGAGCGGGACCGGGGCGCGATCGTGAACGTGGCCTCCGTGGCGGCGTTCTTCACCCGCGGCACCTACGGCGCGTCCAAGGCGTGGGTGGTCAACTTCAGCGAGTCCGCCGCGAACGAGGTGCGCAACCCGCGCATCAAGATCATGGCGCTGTGCCCCGGTTTCGTGCGGACCGAGTTCCACCAGCGCGCCTCGATGGACACCTCCGGCATCCCCGGCTTCCTGTGGCTGAAGGCCGACGACGTGGTGCGTGAGGCGATGCGCGACCTGGCGATGGGCAGGCGGGTGTCGGTCCCCGACCTTCGCTACAAGGCCATCGTGGCGGTCGGCCGGCTCGTGCCGCGCGGCCTGCAGTCCCTGGTGTCGAACCGGATCGGCCGCTGACGAGCCCCGAACCCGTACCCGTACCCGAACCCGTCAGGAGATAGAACGGGCCCCCGCCGCGGGAGGGGGTCGCGGTGGGGGCCCGAGCGGCCGTGGGCGACGCCCACGGCCGGGAATCAGGGGTCAGAGGTCAGCGGTTCGCCTCGTGACCGATGGACAGACCCGAGGACGGGTCGAAGAAGTGCAGGTTGTGCGTGTCGAGGACCAGGTCGATGTTCTGGCCGGGGCGCACGTGGCTGCGGGCGTTGACGCGGGCGGTCCACAGGGACTTGTCGCCCACGAGCGGCAGCGCCGCCTCCTCGTCGTCGCCGGTGTCGGCGGCGGCGACGGTGTCCTTGTGCTCGACGGGCGGGGCGTCGATCAGGAACAGCACGTTGATCTCGGAGCCCAGCTCCTCGGTGACCTCCGCCTTGACCGGCAGCGTGGCCCAGCCGTTGGCGTGGTTGCCGGCCGACGTCGCGTCCTCGAAGTCGGACGGGCGGATGCCGAGAATGATCTTCTTGCCGATGTACTGGTCGAGACCGGGCTTGTCGGTGAAGGTCGAGTCGGGGATCGACAGCTTGATGTCGGCGAAGGTGACCGCGGCGCCGCCGTCGCGGACCAGCTCGGCGGTCACGAAGTTCATCGACGGCGAACCCATGAAGCCGGCGACGAACAGGTTGACCGGCTTGTCGAACAGGTTCTGCGGGGTGTCGACCTGCTGCAGGAGACCGTCGCGCAGGACGCAGACGCGGTCGCCGAGGGTCATGGCCTCGACCTGGTCGTGGGTGACGTACACGGTGGTGACGCCGAGACGCTCGTGCAGCGTGTTGAGGGAGGCGCGCATGGAGACGCGGAGCTTGGCGTCCAGGTTGGACAGCGGCTCGTCCATGAGGAAGGCCTGCGGCTCACGCACGATGGCGCGGCCCATGGCGACACGCTGGCGCTGACCACCGGAGAGGGCGGCCGGCTTGCGCTTGAGGTAGGTCTCGAGGCCGAGCATCTTGGCGGCGTCGTTGACGCGCTTCTGGATCTCCGGCTTGGGCATCTTGCGGAGCTTGAGGCCGAAGGCGAGGTTCTCCTCGACCGTCATGTGCGGATAGAGCGCGTAGTTCTGGAAGACCATCGCGATGTCGCGGTCCTTGGGCGGCAGGTGGTTGACGACCTTGTCGCCGATGGAGATCTCTCCGCCGCTGATGTCTTCGAGGCCGGCGATCATCCGGAGCGCGGTCGACTTACCGCAACCGGAGGGGCCGACCAGCACCATGAACTCGCCGTCCTTGATCTCAAGGTTCAGCCCGTTCACGGCCTTCACGCCACCGGCGTAAATCTTGTCGACGTTCGTCAGAACGATGGATGCCATGACATTCCTTCGCGCTCCAGGGCTGTGGCCCGGACGTTGTTACCGTTGCCCCACGTACGTGGATACGTTTTCAAGCATCTCACCCGAAACGGACATCGGTGTCAAGGGCTACGGCGTGACCAGCCTTTGTGGGCGCGGCCGTCTTCCAGTTCGGATGAAACCATGATGGAATCGTTTCCATGGAGAGGCGAGCGACGATCAAGGATGTGGCCGAGGCGGCCGGCGTGGGCGTCGCGACCGTGTCCCGGGTGCTGTCGGGCGGCTCGGCCAGCCCGCAGACCAGGGAGCGGGTCCTGGCCGTCGCCGCGCAGCTCGACTACCGCCCCAGCGCGCTGGGGCGCAACCTGCGCCAGCGGCGTACGGGCGGCATGGGCCTGCTCGTCCCCGACCTTACCGACACCTTCTACGGCCAGCTCGCCGAAGGCGTGCTCGCCTGCGCCCGCTCGGCCGGCGAGCCGGTCGTGCTCGGCTCCACGGGCGGCGATCCCGAGCAGGAGGCCGACCTGATCGGCATGCTGCTGGAGCAGAGCGTCGACCGCATGATCGCGGTGCCGTCGGGCGACGCGGAAACCTGGAGCCCAGCTATCCGCGCGGGCATGACCGTGGTCTTCGCCGACCGCCTCCCGGCCCCGCCCGGCGCCGCCGAGGACCCGGCGGGGGCGGCGGTCAAGGACCTCATGCTCCTCGACGGCCTCCCGTCCGCCGCAGCGTCAGCCGCGGCGGCCGCCCAGGCCCGCCGGCTGGACGTCCCCTCGGTGGTGGCCGACGACCGGGCCGGCATCCGTACGGCGGTCCGCTACCTGCGGGGCCTGGGCCACAAGCGCATCGCCTTCCTGGGCGGCCCCGGCCAGGACCGGCGGGTGACGGCCTTCAGGGAGGCGGTGGGGGCGCCGGTGGACGAGGAACTGGTCGTGTTCGGCACGGGCAGCCGCGACTCCGCCTACGCCGCCGCCTCGGGCCTGTTCCAGAGCCGCCCCGACCTGTCGGCGGTGGTGGCCGGCGGCAACGTGCTCGGGGAGGCGGCGGTGCTGGCCGCCAGGGAGCTGGACCTGCGGGTGCCGAAGGACGTGTCGCTGGTGATGTACGACGACGTGCCCTGGGCCGAACTCTGCTCCCCGCCCCTGACGGTGATCGCCCAACCGGGCCGCGACATGGGCTACCGCGCGGCCGAACTCATCCTCCGCTCAGGCGGCCGCCGCCCCCGCAGCGTCGTCCTGCCCACCGAACTCATCATCAGAGGAAGCTGCGGCCCCCGCCGTTAGGCTTCGGGACCCCGGTGTTCACCCGGGCACGACACCGAGCTCGACCAGAAGCCGCCACACCTCCGTTGAAGGAGCCCGGTCGAGCACCTTGCAGTCCGCCGCGTGTCCCTGTTTCGCGGAGCAGGCCATGCTCGGGCAGTTGGTGATCAGTGACCTGGCCCGGCCGACCGCGTCGGCCTCACCGCCGTTCAGCGCGGCCAGAGGAGCGGTGTCGAGGCGCTTGTCATAATTGCGAAAGGCGCGGTGAGCCGCCCGGAGCCGGTCCTGGACGTTCTTGGAGGTCGGCGCGCCGGGCACGCCTGCCATGAAGTGGAGCAGCAGCCAGAGCTCGAAGCACGGATGGGAGAACGCCACCCGCACTCCGGCCCTCTCGGCCCGCTCATGGGACTGCGCGACCCGGCTGTGCTCGTCCCTGTCGAAGAACGCCCACACCTGCTCGCGCGTGGGTCGTCCACTTCATCGAGCTTGTCCATGGCCCAGTTCACGACTTCGTCGGGTTTCAGCCCCTTGCGCTTCCAGAGCACGTGGATCTCGAAGGTGCGCGGATCGCCACCGAACCGCTCTTCCAGATGGCCCAGGTAGTCGCGCTCGGTGCTCTCGCCCTCGACGACCGCGTAGATGACCTTGCGTCTTCTGCCCTCGGTCACCGCACGTGGCACGCGGGCGCCCCCTGTCGGCGGCCCCTTCCTCCGCACCCCGCTCACGTGCGGACTCCGGCGGAACGCCTTTCGATCTCCACCGCCATACCGCCGAGGCCGATGTGGGGCACCCCGCCATAGCGGCCGCGCAGATATCCGCGTTCGAGACTCTCGTCCGCGCGCACACCGACCGACGTGAGGGGATAGAGCTCGGACTCGCCGGTCTTCCGCTTCTCGGTGATCCACACCTGCTCCCGATCCAGCGGGCGCTCGACGTGGGCCTTGCTCAGCAGGGTCACGTCGTGCCCGGTGAAGAGGAGCTGCGCTCCGCGCGGGTTGGCCACCGGGTCCTCGAAGAGCCGGACGACCTCGGCGACCAGCAACGGGTGCAGACTGGAGTCGAGTTCGTCGACCAGCAGCACCGCCCCGCCGTCCAGGGCTTCGAGCAGCGGCCCCAGGAACGCGAACCAGGCGAGGGTGCCGTAGGACTCCTCGTGCCCCATGTCGAGGGGAACGGGCTCCTCCTTGCCGTGGTGGACCAGGGAGACCTCGGGCGTCTCCTCGCCCCGGTCGGCGATCTCGACCCCGATGACACCCAGATCGGCCACGGCCAGCAGCCCCTCGATCCGATCGCGGAATCCGGGCCGCAGGAGTTTCCACCTCGTGGACGCATCGCGGTCGCGCAGGTCGTCACCCGGGCCGACGAGCCACAGATTGCGCTTGAACCAGTCGTGCAGCGGCGTCAGCTGCTTCAGCTGGAGTGAGCCCGCCGCCGTGAGGAACAAGGCGTTGGGCCTGGTGTAGTCGACCACCGGCCGCTTGGCGCCCTTCAGCCATTCGCTGGGGAAGCGGTATTCGGCCTCGCCGCGCTCCGGACGTTCCGCGTCCCGCTCGAACCACACCTGCCGCCGTCGGCTGCCCTGGCGGTAGACGTGGAGCCACTCGGTCTCCACCCGGACGTCGGACATCTCGAAGCCGTAGACGTATCTGTCCTCGCCGAGGACGACGTCCACCTCGAAGAGCGAGGCATCGCCCGACGCCTCCCGCTCCAGCGCGAAGGACCGCCTCGGTACGCCGGCGATGCGCGCCCAGTCGGCCACCGAGTCGAGCACGGCGTGCCGCATCCAGCACATGGCGTTCAGCACATTGGTCTTGCCCGAGGCATTGGCTCCGAAGATCGCCGCCACCGGTGAGATAGGCAGGCCCTGGACGGATCGAGCGGTGCGGTCGCTTCCTTCCGGAGTGAGCAACGACAGCTCGAACTCCTCCCGGAACGACAGGACGTTCGCGGCCCGGAACCCCACGAGCATGCCGTGCCTCCTCAGCGAACCAGGTGTCTGCCCCTAGCTTAAGCCTCCAGCGGAGAAAAACTCTCCAGATCGGCATCGAAATCCGGTATGACTGCCGATCTGGCCGGTCGCTCGATCCGGACGGCCGCCCTGAGCCCCGCCGTTAGAGGCCCAGGAGGGTCGTGGCGCCGTGGAGGAGTTCGGCTCGCAGGTCGGCGGCCGGGACGTCGGGGAGCTGGGTGATCGGGTCGGTGACGGCGGCGAACGCCTGGGCCGCGCGTACGCGTCCGCGCCAGTCCGGGTCCGGGCCCGCCAGCAGGTCCACCGCCCGCGTCATCAGGGCCACCACCCGCGACATGACCTCGGTCGTCTCGTCCCCGTAGACCGAGGCGTCGCGGAGGAGCAGGGCCATGGTGGCGCGGTGGGTCAGCATGACGTCGAGGCAGCCTTCGAGCACCTGCCGCTGGACCTCCGCCGGCTCCCGCCGCGCCGCCGCCGACTCGACCGCCGCCTCCAGCTCGTCGATCGGCGGGCCCACCAGGCTCGCCAGCAGCTCGCTCTTGCTGCGGAAGTGGTGGTACAGCGACGGCTTGGTGATGCCGACGCGGGCGGCGATGTCGCGCATGGAGGCCGCGCGGTAGGTCTGCGCGGTGAACAGCTCCCGTGCGGTCTCGATGATGCGCGACCTCGTGTCGCCCGACTCTTCCCTGGTCAACGGTGTGCTCCTCCGGCGGCGTACGGGTCGCCACAGCGTAGCAGCCCTACCTACCGGTAGGTTGATGGTCTTTCGCGGTCAGCCACCGGCCCCGGTGTAACGGCGCGGCAGGATGATGGCCGGGTTGTCGTCGAGGATCACGTCCGGCGGCCCGAACCGCGCCGCGACCTCCCGGATCTCCGGCTCGTCGAGCAGCAGCAGCCGGCCCTCGTCGATGAACGTCTCCCCGTCGACGACCACGGTGGGCCGGTCCACCTGGCAGTCGCAGTGCGCGAACCCGGGCCCCGACTTGACCGGCACGCCGTCGGTCAGGCCGTCGATGCCGCAGTAGAAGGCCCCGGCGTGCTTCTCCCGCTCGAACTGGGTGCCCCCGGCGATCCGGACCTTGGGGTTGAGCCCGAACAGGCCGTGGCGCATGTAGTAGCCACCGGGCGAGTAGCGGCGGAGCTGGGCCGCGGCGGCACCGCCCTCGATCTTGCGGACCAGGTTGCCCTCGAGGGTGATGCGCAGGGGCTCCTCCGGCACGCCGGTGACGGTGCAGTCCTCGACGACCAGCACGCCCTCGGTGTCGGTGGGCCAGAAGTTCGCGCCACCGTACGGAAAGGGCCGCCAGTCGCCGGGCCGCATCGCGCCGGGGTCGGGGTCGAACGCGAGCCCGCTGAACGTCACGTCGGTCCCCCGCCCGGACCTCACCCGGATCGACCCGGCCGCCGAGAGCTGCCGCAACGCCCGCTCCAGCAGCGCGTAGAAGACGGGCGCGGGCAGCCGCCCGCCGGTCAGCAGCGCGCCGGCGGTCGCGGTCATGTGGAGCGACAGGAAACGGGAGGACCGCGACTTGATCTGGTCGAAGAACAGCGGCGCCGTGTGCACCTCCCCCCACCAGGTGCCGCTGATCACCACGTCGGCCTCGTGGAACGCGGCCGTCTCGATCACGTGCGACGCCTCCCGGTCCCACCCACCGGGGCTGAACGGCGGCACCGACAGGATGCGCACGTCGGCGTCGCGCAAGGCCGCCGCCGCGGCGATGGCCTGGACGACGACCGGGTCCACCGTGTGCTCCATGAGCAGCAGGACCCGCTCTCCCCCTGTCAGCCGCACGTATTCATAAAGGTTGCGGACACCGGGCATCAACTCGACGATCGAGTACGGCCCCACCGCCGGCTGGTCGACATAGCTGAAAGGCGATCCTGCGTACGGATTGATCGTCATCGCGCGCTCCCTGCGGGCCAGGTCCGGGGGCCGGCGGCGGGCCGGCCGACAGCGTAGATCGATACCCAGCGCGGACGACCGCGTACCGCATCCGGGCCATCACGCTTCGAACGCCCATCGTCCGGTCATCCTCACCGATCACGCCGGTGACGCCGGAGGCTTTTCCCAGCTAATAGGGTCTTCCTTTGTGCTGTACGGCAGATCGGCGGAAATCGCCGCCATCGACGGGGTGATCTCCCAGGCCCGCGCCGGCGCGGGCGCGGCCCTGGTGCTGCGGGGCGAGGCGGGCGTGGGTAAGACGGCCCTGCTCGACCTGGCGGCCACCCGGGGCGGCGGCATGCGGGTGCTGCGCACCACCGGCGTGGAGCCGGAGTCGGACCTGGCGTTCGCCGCCCTGCACCAACTGCTGCGCCCGGCGGCCGGGTTGATCGACACGCTGCTCGACGCGCTGCCCGGGGTGCAGCGGGAGGCGGTACGCGGGGCGTTGGGGCTGGCCGCCACGGCGTCGGGGGATCGGTTCCTGCTGGCGGCCGGGGTCCTGTCCCTGCTGGCGGAGGCCGCCGCGCCGGACGGGCTGCTGTGCGTGGTGGACGACTTCCAGTGGGTGGACCGCGCCTCGGCCGACGCCCTGGTGTTCACGGCCAGGCGGCTGAGCACGGAACGCATCGCGATGCTCCTCGCCGTACGCGGGGACGGGGCCGCCGTGAAGGGTGTGCCGTCGGTGGAGGTCGGCGGGCTGTCCGGGAGCGCGGCGGCGCAGCTCCTGGACGCCGGTGCCGCGATGGCCCCGCAGGTCAGGCGGGAGCTGGCCGCGTTGACGGCGGGCAATCCGCTGGCCCTGCGCGAGACCGTCCGGCTGCTCACGCCCGGCCAGCTCACCGGCCGCGAGCCGCTGCCCGACCCGCTCCCGGGCGGCACCCAGCTCTTCGGCGACCAGGTGACCGCCCTCTCCGTGACGGCGCGCCTCGTCGCCCTGCTCGCGGCCCTCGAAGGCGACCTCGACCTGGTGCTGCGGGCCACCGAGCGGCTGACCGCGGCCCCGGCCCCACGCGCCGAACCGGGCGCGGGGCGGGTCGCGCTGGCGGAGGTGGAGGCGGCCGGGCTCGTGCGGGTGTCGGGGGCGAGCGTGCGTTTCCGGCACCCGCTCATCCGCTCGGCCGTGCACGAGGCGGCCACCCCCGCCGAGCGCCGGGAGGCGCACGCGGTGCTGGCCGGGCTCGCCGGCGGCGACCGCCACGCCGCACCCGCTCGAATCGGCATCGTTGGACTTGGCGAACCCCACCCCGATGCCCTTGGAGATGTCTCGCGTGCCCAGGTTGGTGGTCATGATGATGACCGTGTTCTT